>NZ_JACJPT010000055.1:0-32978 GCF_014696195.1 Sphaerospermopsis sp. FACHB-1094
CATTAATACACCGAACCAGCCGATGTAAAGGCGGTTGTTGGTGCTGGTGATGAATTCACAAAAACGATCCCATACGTTGGCGCTTTGGCGCTGTTGAATGGCGGTTGTCATGTTCTTATGATTGCGTTTTATGTATGTATGTTTTGGTAGGTGTTTCTACCTGATGACTTTATAGTAGGTCAAATATTTCGATTTGTAAAGGGGTTTTCGTAATATTTTTTAAAATTTTTCTCACAGGATCAGAAAACCTAGATATAGTAAGGGTTACAGGCTTTATATTTTTGTAAACCTATTCTCTGGATTGTAAAAATGCTCTCATCTAGTCCCAAGGTAGTCACTTATAGTCCTGCATATACTCTTGTTCCTACTTACGAATGTTTTAATAGATGTAGTTATTGTAATTTTCGTGTTGAACCAGGTTCACTTCCTTGGATGACGCTAGAACAAGCAGAGAATATTTTATTACCTTTAAAAAATCAAAATGTCTGTGAAATACTCATTCTCAGCGGTGAAGTCCATCCTTTATCATCAAGGCGGGAAAAGTGGTTTCAGCTTATTTATGATTTATGTACTTTAGCTTTATCAATGGGATTTTTACCCCATACCAATGCCGGACCACTGAGTTTTACGGAAATGGAAAAGCTGAAAAATGTTACTGTTTCGATGGGGTTGATGTTGGAACAGTTGACACCCAAGTTATTAAATACTGTTCATCGTCATGCACCTAGTAAATTACCTCAAGTGCGTTTACAACAATTACAATGGGCGGGAGAGTTGCAAATTCCCTTTACGACTGGGTTGTTATTGGGAATAGGAGAAAGTGAAGATGATCGCTGGGAAACTTTAACAGCTATTTCTGAGTTGCATCAACGCTATCAACATATACAAGAAGTTATTTTGCAACCCCACAGTCCGGGAAGTCAGCAAACCTTTAACGCAGAAGCTTTTGATCCTCATCAACTACCGCACGTGATCAGGAAAGCACGGGAAATTTTACCCGCAAATATTACAATTCAAATTCCGCCTAATTTAGTGCTAGATGAAAATTGGTTACTAGCGTGTTTAGATGCAGGTGCGAGAGATTTGGGGGGTATAGGTCCAAAAGATGAAGTTAACCCAGATTATCCCCATTTACAGGTTCAGAGATTAAGAGAAATTTTACACTCTGGGGGCTGGGAGTTAGTAACCAGGTTGCCTGTTTATCCTCAGTTTCTAAGAAATAGGTAATTAGGGTTTGCTGAATAAACATGAAAATATTACAGGTCAGGGATTTTAGGCAATTTGAAATTGAAAAAGTGTATATCACAGCCTTTTGCTAGTCCATGAAGTATAAAATAAGAGTAAAAAAGCGATGCACCAACAAGGTTTTACTATTATCTGTGTAGGCTGACTTTAGCCTGATACTGCTAGTAGCAAAAAAATTTTTTCCAACGTATTAATCCCAAGTGAAATTGGGGAATGCTGAAACATAGGAAATAGTAACCTCATCCCAGCGGTTACACAACTTACAGTATGTAGCAAGTATCAAGGTAGCAGTAGCAATGATAGAGCCTGAAAACAAACTATTTGCCCCCAATGATGGTTGGAATGGTTTAGACACAAAAGAAGAACAACGCATCAGAGTATTGTTAGACTTGGGTTTACGGCAACCAGAAACAATTCCGGTATTTGAAGAAGCTACTCAAACAGCTGCTCACTTTTTGGCAGCAGAAATTTCTATTTTGGGATTTATGGACCAAGAAGTTCACTGGTTCAAATCATCAGTGGGTTTATCAAGATTAGGTCTCATGAATGATCTAGCACAAAAACGTCAATTATTACGACGGGATTCTTTTTGCTCTCAGGTGGTAGAAAATTCTCAAACATTAGTTATTAATGATACAAAAGCAGCAATAAATACACCAATATCTACCAGTAAGTTAGTCCAAAAATATGGCATCCGTTCCTACTTGGGAGCGCCATTAATTGATGCTTCAGGATACTGCTTGGGTGCATTGGCAGTCATGAATCGTCAGCCACGCAATTTTACAGATCGAGAAATTGAGTTTTTGCAAATCATCGCTCGTTGGTGCATGAGTGAATTTGAACGCAACCGATTGTTGCAAGGTCAATTCCAAAAAAGCACTATTACAAGTATTCCCAGTACAAGTATTCCTAGCTTGCCATTCCAGGAAGAACAGGCAATTGACTTGAAAATCGCACCACCCATTCTAGAAAATGTTTGTAATTCTACTCAGCAACTGAAACTAGAACTCTTAGGCCAACTAACTCAAGAATTGCGTACACCCTTAACATCCGTACTGGGGATGGCTGGTGTTCTGGCACGTGAAATTTATGGGCCTTTAACAACAAAGCAGCGAGAATATCTAGAGATTATCCAACACAGTGGACGCTACTTATTGTCTTTAGTCAATGAAATTACCGAACTAGGAATATTAAGTGATAATTCTAATGTGCTGAACTTAGCTCCTGTAGATATTGAAATGCTGTGTCAACAAGCTATCAACACTCTATCAGAAGTGGCTGTCCGTCGGAATCAAGAAATTCGCTTGTCTATAGAACCAGGACACAATCGCATTTGGCCTTTAGATAAAGATAAGGTGCGACAAATTTTGTATAACCTGTTGTTTAGCATTATTCAACTTTCTACTACAGGTAGTATTGTTCGTGTTCATATTTCTTATAAAGAAAATACGCTCTGTATTACTATTTGGGTTTCCCATCCCTGGTTAGGAGTAGGAGATGGAAACGGTGAAATTGACTCTTATTTACGTCTTGATTCTTTGTCCATATCAGAAATCTTGGGTAAGTCTGAAAAGTATGATTCTGATTTAGAAAATAAGAATAATGCCCCAGGAAATTGGGAAAAGTCAGCCAATTTGATTGAGCAGCAATTAGGAATCTTGGTTGATAGATCAGATAAGGATTTAGGTAATACTTCTGTGAATCTGTCTCGTGAAAAACTGGGTTTGTTACTCAGCTGTCAGATGGCAGAACTACATGGCGGCCAAATTTCCATCCAAGGTTCTCCAGAATCAGGATATCGCTATGTAATTTCTTTGCCACTGCCAACGGCTAATTCCGCTAAATAGTGACTGGAGACTGGTGATTGGTGACTGGGGAAGAAAATTTTAGATTTTAGATTTTAGATTGGAATTGACAAAAACAATCCAAGATCCTTTCATCCAAAATCCTTTCATTGAATTACCAATTACCAATTACCAATCACCAATTACCAATCACCGGATTATGATTAAGGCTAAGTTCTACAATTAGGTGCTAGTTGATCACAACCTTGTTTATGAATTTAGTCTGGCAAAGATTGACTTTATCCTCTGTACCGCTCAGAGAATATCTGGATACCAGTTACCTGCATCGGTTGATGGTGGGGATTTTACGTCCTTGGCGACAAACCAGTATTTTAATGCAGTGGGGAGATACGATAGCGGCTGCTCTACTTAGTCTTATCTATGCTCTTGCACCTTTTGTTTCTAGTACCCTAATCGGTTTGCTGCTTGTAGCTGGCGTGGGGTTATGGGTGCTATTGACTTTATCTGATGATACAAGTCTGACAAATGCAGCTTCGGTCACGCCAATTCATCTGCTAGTTTTGCTCTATTGGTTTATTGCTGTGGCAGCTACAGCTTTATCACCAGTGAAAAAGGCCGCGTTGAGTGATTTGGTAACGTTAACACTCTATTTATTGCTTTTTGTTCTATGCGCTAGAGTTCTCAGAATTTCCCGGTTGCGGTCTTGGTTGATTACTCTTTACTTACATATATCTCTGATTGTCAGTGTATATGGAATTCGGCAATGGTTTTTTGGCGCTAAAGCATTGGCTACTTGGGTTGATCCAGAATCCAGTTTGGCTAAAACTACCAGGGTTTACAGTTATTTAGGTAATCCTAACTTATTGGCTGGATATCTAATACCAGCAGTTGTTTTAAGTTTGGTGGCTATTTTTGCTTGGCAAGGTTGGATTAGGAAAGCTTTAGCACTAACAATGTTTGTTGTTAATACAGCCTGTTTAGTTCTTACTTTTAGTCGTGGGGGCTGGATTGGTTTGGTGGTGGGGCTTTTGGCTGCAATGGCATTGTTGGTTTATTGGTGGAGTGTGGAAATGCCACCTTTTTGGCGCACTTGGTCATTGCCAATTATTGTAGGGGGTTTGATTGGGGTATTGGTGTTGGCGGTGATTTTTGTTGAACCTGTACGGTTGCGAGTTTTTAGTATTTTTGCAGATCGTCAAGATAGTAGTAATAATTTTCGCCGCAATGTCTGGGATGCTGTTTTTGAAATGATCCGCGATCGCCCCATTATTGGTATCGGTCCTGGTCACAATTCTTTCAATAAAGTTTATCCTCTTTACCAACGTCCCCGTTATACTGCTTTGAGTGCCTATTCAATTTTCCTGGAGACGGCTGTAGAAACAGGTTTTTTGGGTTTAGCTTGTTTTCTTTGGTTAATAATTGTCATCTTGAATACGGCATTTATGCAAATGCGCCGTTTCCTAAATTTGAGAAGTAAAGATGGATTTTGGTTAATTGGGGCGATCGCAACTTTGCTCGGTATGCTCGCTCATGGCACAGTAGATACTGTCTGGTATCGTCCTGAAGTTAATACCGTTTGGTGGTTAATGGCTGCTTTAGTCGCCAGCTATTGGACTCCTTTAACTTCTCAAATAAATCAAGTCCACCCAGAACCGACAGCCTAAGCTAACAATTTTGGATTTTAGATGTTTTGCTTATGAAACACTTACTCATAATCCAAAATCTAAAATCTAAAATCTAAAATCTAAAATCCAAAATCTAAAATCTAAAATCCAAAATCTAAAATCCAAAATCTAAAATTGATGTTGATGTTAGTCTCTGTAACTGGTAGCTCCTGGTGCATTAGGATCACGATAACGAGTTGGTTCTTCTCCACGCTTTTTACCGGCTAAACCAGCTAAACCCAACAGGCCAATTAATCCCAGCCAACCCCAATCAACATCGTTACGATCATAATAAACAGTCCTGTCTGGTACAATGTCTGTTCTAGGTTGAGTCACTTGGGCTTGTGCGGGTAAATTTAAGAGTACAATTCCCATTGTCAGCGTCAGAACTCCAGCGCCAATGGTTTTGGTGAAATTACGTTTCATGGTGAAAGTGCCTTATACCGACTCGGATATTCACCAATGTATCTATTCCTCCGATTTGCCAAATCAATCTGCGGCTATAATCTAGAGTTGGCTGTAAATCAGGCTCAGGGTATATTTAGCTAATAATTTTTCATTGCTCGTTGAATATCACGCTGATCTTGACGGCGTTTGAGGCTTTCCCGCTTGTCGTGAATTTTCTTCCCTTTACATAAACCGATGCTGACTTTTACCCAGCCGCGTTTCAGATACATTTTTAACGGCACTAAGGTTAAACCCTGCTGTTCTACTTTACCAATTAGCTTGCGGAGTTCTTGCCGATGCAGCAGTAATTTACGAGTCCGACGCGGTTCATGATTAAAATATTGTCCACTAGAGGTATAGGGAGAAATATGTACATTTATTAGCCATGCTTCACCATTGCGAATCAACGCATAGCCATCCTGGAGATTTGCTTTACCAGCCCGTATTGATTTTACCTCCGTACCTGCCAGCTGTATTCCCGCTTCGTAGGTTTCTAGGATTTCATACAAATAACGAGCTTGGCGATTGTCGCTAATTACTTTATAACCTTCGTTTTTGTCACTCATTGAAAATCTGCTTTATGTTAAATATTGCTTAGTCGTTTTACTTCGTTGTTTAAAACATTTGTAATTTGAATAATGAATTTCGACTAATTGAATTTTACATTATATTTTCTATTTAATTCAATCTATTAGTGTAACATTATTAAAATTTAAAATAACATTAAATTTTATGAACACTTCCTAAGCATATAATAGCAAAATATTGAGTAAGAAAAATGCTAGGGGTGTACTGTCCATGCCCTTGAAGATCCTTGTAGTGGATGACGACCTCGGCACTCGTCTGTCTATCAGTGATTATCTTGAACTGTCTGGCTATTCGGTGATCATGGCTGATGACGGTCAAGAGGCTTTGTCTATGGTGGAAAAGAACCATCCTGATTTGATGGTGACAGATATTGTCATGCCAAAGATGAACGGCTATGAACTGGTGCGTCGGGTGCGTCAACAAGCTGAGTTTAGGTTGTTACCTGTAATTTTGTTAACAGCCCGAACCAAAACCCAAGAAAGAATTCTTGGTTATCAATCAGGATGTGATTTATACTTACCTAAGCCTTTTGAACTAGAAGAGTTAGCCGCAGCTATTCGTAATTTACTAGAGCGATCGCAAATTATTCAATCAGAATACCGCTTCTCTTATCAAGAAAGTTTAGATGGGTCTAACCTGATAAAATCAATACACGGACAAAATCATTTATCAACACCAATTGTCAATTCTCAGTTGTTATTATCATTAACTACAAGAGAGCAGGAAGTCTTAGAACTATTGACTCACGGGTTGTCTAACGCCGAAATGGGTAATCAACTACACCTCAGTCCGCGCACAGTTGAAAAATACGTCAGCAGTTTATTGAGAAAAACTTTAACCAGTAATCGCGCAGAACTGGTGCGTTTTGCCATCAAGCATGGTCTTGTAGAGTAGTTCAGGAGGCAGGAGGCAGGGGAAGAAAAGATTTTTACCAGTTACCAGTCACCAGTCACCAGTCCCTGATCACATATTCTAGCAGACCTGAACAAGCATCCATGAGGAGGTCAATCACCTGATTAAATCCTTCTGTTCCGCCATAATAGGGATCTGGAACTTCTTTGAGATCGTGTTGAGAGCAAAAATCACACATCAAACGAACCTTATGGTGATATTCTCCAGAACGGTCAACAGCGAGAATATCTTGATAGTTATCCTTATCCATCGCCAAAATTAAATCAAACTCTTGAAAGTCTGATTTTTGAAACTGACGAGCTTGCCCAAGTAGTTTAATTCCCAACTTAGCAGATGCAGCAGCACTCATGCGGCGGTCAGGTGGACTACCAATGTGATAACTAGAAGTACCAGCAGAATCACAGTAAATTTTATCGCTCAGATCAGCTTGATCAATCAGATGATTCATGATATTTTCTGCCGAAGGCGATCGGCAAATATTACCAAGGCAGACAAATAGTAACTTGTAAGACATTTTTCGGGGTTAATCCTTTTAGGTAAATGATTTAATCTACTATGTAATAAACTATGATCAAATAGCACAATAAGTCAAGATTTATATTTAAATAAACATCCCACAATCTCGACAAATAAAGGTATTTTGATGATTTTTATTAATACAGCGGATTCTTTGGTCATGAGATACATTATAGCCCCCTCATTCCTGGCGGAGATGGGATTTTGTCAATAAAGCGTTATACAGCACTTCCCTAAAAAGTGCAGTCATAGAAATGGGATTGCGAGAATCTGCTAGATTAGTTTTAACTCCCCAAGAAATTCAACATTGTTGGGGTGAAGGTGCAGGTTCTCAAGGATGGGAAAAAATCAGAAAATACCTCATTTATGATTTGGAAGATACGAAATTAATTGCTGATAAATTAGTTCCTTCCTATTACTATGAATCGCTGATAGTACCAGGTATGAATTTACAACAATTATCGCTCACTGGTAATGGTACTAAATGGCAGCGAGTTTTAGAAAGACAATATCCAGGTTACAAACCAACTGCTGATCCGAAGTTGAAGTTTGAGGGGGGACTGGTGAGTCAGTTTCAGTTTTTTTTAGCCCGAACCTTTGTATGTAAAGCTTTTGCGCCGCCAAAGAAGCAAATATGTCAGGTTTTATGGCAAAAAAACTTGACAACTGAGGAGAACTCAAAAACAATAGAGTAAAGTCTAAGTCTTGTGGAAATAAAAAAATGAAACGGACTAAGAGTAGTGTTGCAGAGAATATCCGCAACAGAATTGAGGAATGTGAAGAAGGGTATTGGATGTACGCTGACTTCCCCGACTATCCTGTTACTGCGGTTAGCAAAACCCTTTCTCGTTTGCAAAAAGATGGAACTTTAATGCGAGTAAGCAAAGGTTTGTACTACCGCCCTCGGATGACAAGGTTTGGTCGCAGTCATCCATGTCAAGAAGAAATCCAAAAACTAGCAATAAAACATAACCGAATCGAGAATCTATACCCTGCTGGGATTAGTGCTGCAAATTTACTAGGATTTACAACTCAAAATTCGGTGCAAGGTGAATTTGCTACATCAGCCAATAGTGTACCACGCACTATTGTTGGTTTTCGCACCCAAATTCATACTCGTAGACCTTCTACTTGGAATGACTTAACAGAGACTGAAACATCTCTATTGGATTTTTTGAGATGTAAGGGAAAATTAAGTGAGTTATCTCCTAGTGAAACAAAACAAAAATTGCTTAATTATTTTCGAGAAGGAGATAGGTTTGAGCGACTTGTTAACGTGGCAGATAAAGAACCTCCAAGAGTGCGAGCTATGCTGGGAGCAATCGGGCAAGAACTAGGAAAGAGTCGAGATATCTTAGTAAAAATCAAGAAAGGATTAAACCCCGTATCTCGTTTTGATTTTGGTAATCTAAGGAATCTTTGTTATGCCAAGGAGTGGCAAGCTAAGTGAAACTTTACGAACATCCAGAATTTGCAGATGCTATCAAAGCTGCTAAACAACATTTTGCACATCCAGGGTTAACCGAACAGTTCATTGAAAAGGATTACTATGTCACAGAAGCTCTGCGAATTGTGGCACAAAACTATCCAAATGAAGTGATTTTTAAAGGAGGAACGAGTTTATCTAAGGGGTGGAAGCTAATAGAAAGGTTCTCAGAAGATATTGACCTGTTTTTGAATCCTCAAATTTTCAATCCATCTCTTAGTAAAAATAGTATTGATAAACATTTAAAAAATATAGAAAAATTGGTAAATGGGCATCCCGGTTTTACACTTGATAACACCAGGGGTAATAGTGGTAGAGGAACTCATCGTAATAGTTTTTTTAACTATAAGCCTCAATTTTTAGGTAATAAAGCAATAGCTAATAATGTTTACTTAGAAATGGGAATACGTAGTGGGAATTATCCTGTAGAAGAAATATTAATATCTTCTTATTTAGCTGATTTCTTAAAAGAAACAGGTATTAGTTTAGGTACAGATGATGAATCTGCATTTCCTATGAAATTGTTACATTTCCGACGCACTTTTGTAGAAAAATTATTTGCTATACACTCTAGAGTGTTGCTTTTAAAAGAAGAAAAACAACCGATAGCAACTCACGCCAGACATTACTACGATCTGTACTGTTTAGCCCAAAGGCAAGAAGTAAAAGAAATGCTTAACACGGAAGAATATAATAACATTAAAGAAGATTGTTTTATCATTGGACAACAACATTTTAATAATTATCAACCACCTGAAAATTTGAGTTTTTCAAAGAGCATAGCAATTTTTCCAACAGGAGACTTACGACAATTAATTGCAAAGGAATATAGCCAACAATGCAAAAGTTTATGCTATGGCGATTATCCAAAGTGGGAAGAAATAGAATCATGCTTTGAGCAATTACGAAATATTTTGTAAGACATTCGCTAACAGTGTCTTCGCTATATCTACCCCTTATAGTAGGCAGAAAAATCGCTAAAAAACCGATAATTTCCTCTTTAACCGTAGAAATTGAGATATTCTTTTGCCATCTGGAGACGATAAACAATGCGCTCGTAAGAACGAGCTAAAACTCCAGCAGCATTAGTGGATGTAGTATCGCTGGCCAAATAGTCATATGCTTTTTTTTGCCAATAGTGCATTCTTTCTTTGGCTACAGACAGCATTTCTTCGATAGTGGCAAGTTGACTTAATCCCAACCTTTCACTGCAAGAAGTGCCACCTTCTCCTGTCACTTCTAACATTTGCGTTACCTCATTTTCGTCAAAGTCTAATTTTTTCTCATAATAATTACGCAGAACTCGCAACTCACTAAAACCATGCTCTTGGGCTTCTAATTCCTCAAATAAACCAGCAATATTTTTGACTATTTGTTGTTGTTTAACTGGAATATTTGGCTGGTATATAAAACTAGCTACTTTAATTTCCTGCAAGACTTTACTCAGTTTGATTAAGTAGGATCTATGACCAAAATGCGAGAGTATCAGGTCACGCAATTGGGTAATACCACTGCGTTTGAGTAGTTCATCAGTGAGTTGTGCTTGATTGTTGACCCCAGAAAGAATTAGAGTATAGGCAAGCCAAATGCCATATTGTCCCAGGCGGTTAAATAATTGCTGACGTTGGCTAGGTGAGATTGGTACATCTGAATATTCGCGAGCGCAAAAACGTTGGACATTGGCGATTAACCTATGCATCCGGTCTTCTGGAACTGATTGAGCCAGTTGAGTCAGAATTTTCCATTCATCATGAGTAAGAGTTTGCGCCCCAAAAGCTAAAAGCCCGCAGGTAGGATAAATTGTATAAAGTATGTTTCGTATTTGTGGATGTGCTGATAGTCGTTGACAGATTCGATTTCCCGCCTCCATTGGTTCAGAAACATTGGGATCAGACCAGTAACTATCAACTTTTGTGAGTACACCAATTGCATTGATTGGTGTCGCCTGACCGACTATTGGCCCTTGAAACATTTCTACGATTTGCTTATCTTCTGTAGCTAGACTATGACTGAACAGGTAAAGTACTGCATCAGCACCTTCAGTTTCAGCCTGGGTAACCTCAGCCAGTTTTTGCCCATATAATTGCAAAAACTCCAGGGTATTTTCCGAGTCATCTTTGTAATAAGACAGTAAACCAGGAGTATCAATCAGGTTGAAAGTTTCTAAAATTGTGTTTGGGTAAACAACCTCTATATACTTGATGCTTAAGAGGTAGTCGCGGTGAGAGTCAGCGCGCACAGTTAAAGCTGCTAGTTCAGCAAAGGACTTGACTTCAGGCGAGCGATGATTTTTAAAATGTACTATTAAGGATGGGCGATCGCCATACCGTAAAAAGTTGACGTTAAAAGTAGCTTCCACATTACCGGTTGCGACTACTGCCTCACCCAATAAGGCATTCATCATTGTAGATTTACCCGCTTTAATCAGACCAACTATCGCCACCCGCATTGGTTGATCTAATTGCTGCTGACATCGTTGCAACAAGCGGTGAAAATGCTCTAATCCTGGTTGATTGATAGTTTCAGAAAGGGCAGATTTAAACAATTCATCTACCCTTGATTGCAGAGTTCCCTCAATCATCTGCCCAACTTCCCTTTTCTGTGCCTACCGTAGTTACTGGTCGTACTACCTCAGTTTTTTCTTTAGTATCTGACACTGCACCCATCGTGATTGTAGCTTGGGCTAATTGCTGAATATTCTTTTGCAATTGATTGATTTGGGGTAATATAACTTGCAGTTCCTGAGTACGTTGTTGAACCTGGATTTGAGACCGTTGACGAGCTTCTTGTAGTGCGCGGAGACTGCGATCGCAATTATTTTTTTCTCGCTTAATTTGCTTTCGTAATTCTTCTCGCATCGACTGTTCTAAATCCGTGATAGCATCATCCAGCACTTTTCTACAGAGCATTTGGCTCTGTTTAAGATAAGGAAAGATAAATTTAGAAACCTCGCGTTTGTCTTTATCTTTAATTTGCGATACAGACTGATCAAATCCTAATTTTGCCCCTGCTAATCCTGCTAAAGAAAGTCCAAGAGCTTGACCTATAGTCGCTCCAGGACCAGCCCCAATACCGCCAAATAAAGCCCCAATAGCAGCACCGGCAATTCCTCCAACCCAATAACCAATCGTTGCTCCAGGAGTCGCTGTAAACCCAATATTGCGAAATATAACTACAGATTTTTCAAACAATCCAGTTGGTTTGGTTTTCCCCTTTTGGAAAGTAATATCTGTTTTGTCCCATTCTAAATCATCTATCTCTAATGGGTTAAGATTGAGTTTACTAGCAGACTCGATGTTTGTATATAGTTCGGCGGTTTGTTGACTCAGAAGTTTTCCTAAATTAGACATTAACCCATTAATATCTCCCTCAAGCAAACTAGCAATCTCTGTGGGATTATTTAAAAGTTTATTATTGTCTAGGTATTCATTAGCTTTATTGTGTACTTTATCAAAGCCGACATCAAACTGATGAATTATTTGTCTGCGGATATCTTGCAATCCATAATTCAGTTGAGTCAACCAGTCAGCATTATTTTCTTGTAGTGCTGCTAGTCGTTCTTTTGTCGCTTGAAGTTGGCGTTCAGATTCTTCTAATTCCTGCTTGCTTTGCTGTTGATATGTTTCCCACTCAACTTGAATTGGTGTTTTAATCTCATTTACTGCTCGTCCCAATTCAGTTAATGCCCTTAACAGTAAAATTTTCCCGCGTTCTTGACTGATTAATCCCCACAGTTCATTTTCTAATTCCTGAAAGTTACTATCTTCTAAATCTTCTGCTTCTTGAAATTTCAGGTAATCCAATTTCAGGCGACTGGAAACAGGAATAATCGAAATTTCACTGTCGGGAAGTTTGAGTACTTGAGCCAGTTTTTCTCTATTGCTAGCGATAATATTTTCGTAGTTTGCTACTGAATCTATCTTTGTGACTACAAAAATTAAATTTTGACAATAAGGAACAATTCTTTCAGTTATAAACTCTAATTCTTTAGCAGATAAAGGTGCTAGTGCATCACTAACAAAAATAATAGCATCTGCATTAGGAATAAATGCGTAGGTAACAGCCGTATGTTCTACATTGAGACTCCCGACACCAGGAGTATCCACCAACACCAAACCTTCTTTTAATTGGGGATTGGGAGATTGCAAAACCAACATTTTAGCTTGACGGGTATTGCCTTTATTATGTTGTTCCGTTACATAATTAGGAATTTCTGCCCGTTGAATTTCCTGAGATTTTTCTTTTCCTGATTCGCCTAAAACTACAGTAATTTTTTCTGTTTCACCATAGGTAATGCTGGAAACTAGATTAGTTGTAATATCAACATCTACTGTAAATAGTTCTGGTTCGTTTAGCAAGGCATTCATTAGGCTAGATTTACCTTGTTTAAATTCACCACAAACAACTACAAATAGTTTCTCGTCAATCAGACGTTTTTCTACTTCTTCGAGGCTTTGCTTAATTTCGATATTTTTTTGTCCTTCCGCTAAGGTTTTAGCTGGTTTAAAAAGCTGTAAAACCTTTTGTTTTTGTTGTTGATAACTAGCCATAAAGTATGATGTATGTTGTGATTAATTAAGAGGATATTTGAAAAGTATTGTCTGCAACCTCAAAAGCCTCAGAACCTAACCCCCTTATCCCCCCAAGCTTTGGAGGGAATGGGGGTATTCACCGGACTTGTAGGAGAGAGATTTACCAGAGAGGTTTCGCGTATATATTTTGGCTTTTCAAACAACCTCTAAGGAATGCCCAAAAAGCGATCGCAGAATTTTGCACCTAAAACCCGATAATATGGCTCTAGTGAAGGTTCTAGTAATGTACGCAACAATACACTAAACCGATTTATCCACTCAGATGAGAAGCTAGTATCAGACCCTAACATTTCAAACATTTCATCATACATAGCCAGCAATTCACGGCGTTTCTCTTTGTATTCCCCTAGTGTCATCTGTGCTACTGCTGGATGAGGAAAAATACCAATCTCGCCTTGCCATTGTAGTTCTGGTGCCAGATTGCGAAAGCGCAAATTAACATATTCCACAGGTACTTGGTTAGCCCAATTCACAGTTATTGTGGCGAAAGGCGGAAAAATTTTAGTTTGACCTTTTTGGGCTGTAGGTGCAAAGCCAAAAAACGGTAATATTGCGTAAACTTTTCCTTCTTTCCGCAGGGGAATTGGTAGACCAATACCTGCCTCTAAAGGTATGAGTTGACGAAATACAGGAGTTTGACGAATAGATTCTAATAATTGTTCAGTTTTACCAAGAGTTTCTCTTGGTTTTTGAGCTAGTGGTGTTGTCATAAATTACTTTTAATGCGTCGATTTTCTCTAACAAAAGCCAATTTTTTATGCAGTCACAACATTACCAGTAGTGGAAATCATGTAGGAATTACTATCAGCCCAAGCATCTATAAATTTATCTGCTGGTACTCTCAATCCTTGACCATTAGGTGTACCTGGGTCGTTGAGAATTACTGTAGGATTATTTGGATCGCTGTTGTCAATACCGATAACTTGCACAGCATGATTGACACCTTGACCTGGCATTCCTGCCAATTCCGATAAATAATCATCCTCATCAACCCCTTGATACCAGATTTCGTCAGCGTCTATTGCTACTATGACTTTCTCACCTTCTTGCAGTTTGTCGCTTAAATCTTCTAGCGTGCATTCATATTTTTTATCTACATCTACACCATTGGCTTCTAGTAAGTTGCCCATACAATCTAAGGGAGTACCACCACCAGGAGTGTACCAACCGTTTTCAATAGCTTGTTGACGCAGTTCATCCTCTGAGAAATCTATTCCTGTAACTGCATCTAAAATAAATTCCTGGGAAGCGATCGCGCAAGTATCATCATAAGTTTGTTGATGCCAGTGTTGCATATCATCTTCTGGAACACCGCACATTTCGGAATCTGTATCACTTGGGAATTCGCAAAAATCATCTGATTGACTATCCCCATTGATATCTTCAACTGGCAACATTTCATCAGGTATACCATCACCATCAAGGTCAGATGGAATTACCCAAGTGTCTGCTTGTCCGTCACCATCAGTATCAATACCCTGAGTATCAAAGTCAACCAAACTTGCATCAAATTGCTGGTAAGACTCGGTATCAGTATTTAAATCAGACATATTTGAATTTAGGAACAAATCTCCAGAATGCATCAATTTTTCTCCAAATATAATTACTGTGAATCATGTTTTAATGGATGTAACCAGCATTTTTTTGATAAAATATTGGTTTTTATTTTACTATTTAAACCAATCATTATCTGTATTTGAAGATTCAGTAGACTGCTGATCTTTTCGTGTTTTATTCTCTTTTGAATCTGGTTTTTCAACCAATCCAAAACTGGTATTAGTTAGTGCTTCTGCTTGTTTAGATGAGCGCGATCGCTTTGTTGATGGATTGATACCTCCCTTGAAATTTTTTATTTCTCCATCTCTGTTTTGGGAATATTCTCTATCTTCAGGATTTGATGAGTTAGCTAAAGCATTTCCTAAAGCATTGAAGACTGAACCCAAACCTTGTCCAGCTTGAGTAAACTCTTCTCCCAAAAAAGCCACGGGATTATCGATAAATTCTGAAACTTTATCTCGATTAATTGACCCATCATCGTCTTGATTATTCTCAATCCGGTAATCTTCAGATTGATATTGTCTTTTCTCTGATTCCAGATGAGATGCGGTAACTCTTGGCTGATTCTGCTTTTCTCTAGTGACAATCTCTATCACATCTGGCGCAGTCGCATTTAAAAAAGGCCCATCTATAGCATCTTTTTCTCTCGCTATCCCAAGACATAAAGATATGGGGTAACGACATCGAGAAGCTTCAAACCACAAATCTTTAGCATCAGAAGTGGGATACAAATTTATTCGTCTCTCAGAGCGATTTAACTCAAAATATTTTGCATCTCTAAAAGCTATATCTGTAGCTTTAAAGTCTACTTCGTACTGAGATTCATCAGGTATCTTTCTAGCGGACTCGAAGGATTTTACGTGCCATTTGTCAGCCACATATTTGTAAAGCTGCGTAAAAAGCTCAAGATTCATAGCGGGAATTTCCACATCAGAATCTTTTGTTAATTCAGTTACATAACCGAAAAAACCATAAACTGGTCTATTTCCGTTATCTAACATCATCTCTGATATACTCTCACGACCAGAGTTAGCCATAATTTCTGTGAGCATACAAGTTACACCAATAACACAGTAATGCTCATTTTTAAATAATGACCAACGTGGCTGTTCTCGCAACTTTTCGGGTAAGCGTGTAGTGCCTAAAATATATTTCTCTGCCCATTGCTTATCTTCATTATTGAAACCTGTTGGCATCCCAATCAAGCGAAAATCTACTTCGTAAGTGCGACTATAAACTATGGCAGCCCATTTAGACTGAGACATCAGCTTTTACCTCCGTATTTCCCAAAAAAAGAGGAACTTTTTGTAATTCTTCGGTAAGGCGTTCCATTTTTGATTGGATGACTTGGAATTGTCCTTCTACCTCTTTTAATTTTGCTTCTTTATTAGCTATTTTTTCGCTATTTAGCAACTTCACAAACCAATTACGTGCTTTATCTGTATCCAATTCTCTGCTAACTTGATTGTAGTAAGCTTTTGTATTTAATGCGTTTTCCCGCAACTTGGCATAAACTGCAAATGCTACAGGAAGATGTACATTAATTGGGTTAATTTCTCCACTAGTAGGATTGTCTGCCAAATCTTTGCCTAGACTGACTGGACATATCATTGTTAACCAACCAGAATTAGGCTGAAAAAGTGGTTCAAATAACTGCTTAACATCTCTGACAACAGCATCTTTACCCCGCTTCATACACTGGTCATATTTAGTAACAACAATTGCTATAGGAAAAGGCTTGGCATTTGTAGGATTTAACTGCTTTTGAATATCTGTGATAATGTTAGTCATCGGCTGAATTTTTAATTGTGTAGCAATTCTTTGTCTAGCTCCATAATCAACATTACCAGCCGCATCGACAATTTCTTTTGTGAGAAATTCTCCAGATATACACAAAAACAAACAAGCAGATTCTTTTACGTATTTTAATAAATCTTGCACATCTGCTTGCGATGTTTTATCTCGTAAAGCACCACCTCGATAGTCAATCCAATCAAAACCCATAATTGGTTTGGCTGCATAGTTGAAATCAAAGGAATATGTATAAATATTGGCATCATTCCCTGTCGGCCAACGTTCTTCTCCCTCACCACAAACTAATGCATCCCACTTGTCAGTTAAATCTAGGTCTACATCTAAATCTGTAGCACTGACTGTAAACCCATGCAACCCAACACTCATAAATGAGTACATTCCGAGCATATAGCAGGTTTTACCAGATTTGGTGTATCCGAGCATTGTTATTTTCATAATTTCCTCCTTTAATAACTACAAAGAATTATTGAATGAACACGAACTTGCTTTAAGAAAACAAATCAAATGGATCGCGATATTTTCTGTTAATTGCTCCTGAAAATTGATGATAAAACTTAAGTGTCCCACAGGCTTGTGCGTAATCTAGTAGAGTTTTACCGTTTTGCATCCAAGGAATATTTTCTAGATAATTAGCTAGAGCTAAAACAGGGTCTTTAATAAACTCTAATTTTTCGGAATGTTCAAGATAAGCCGCAAACTCTTGTTGAGCTAATTCTTCATCTGTGGGATTACCATTCCATTTGTCTCCTACCCATCTAATAAATCCTCCCATCCCTTGACTTTTTTGTTGCCATTGTATAGCCTTATCGTAAGATTTTTGCGCTAAAGCTTGTGCTACATAAGCTTGCAGATAAACTGCTGAATAAAGAGCAGAAAGTAGTGGTATTGGCACATTCATAAATTGATTACCGCAAGCAATTGGGATAAATGCACCTATAACCCACTTACTAGCATTAATCACACTTATGAGTCCTTCAAAGGGACTAATAATCTTTTCTTGAAAGTGACTAATTTTATCTGTCTTACTCAGAATGATTGCCAAAGATATGGGTTTTTCTACATCTCGCAAAGCTTGAGTAACTAAAGTGGTCATTCTCCGAATTTCATTTGCTCTGATATCTCCTCTCATCAAAGCATCACAATCACAAAACATCATAATGCCATCAGCTTCACGCAGGTCATTAATCAACAGGCTTGCTTGTTCGCTACTTTGTTTTTCTTTAATTGCTCCACCACGATAATCTGCCCAACGGAAAGCCAGAATGTCTTTACCTTGATGCTGTAAGAAAAAGTCATATTCCCCTCTTTGATCTGTTGCTGAGGGATAATTACCATGTGCGATCGCCTGGGCTAACTCATACAATCTTGCATGATCGTTTGTATTAATCGCTTTCAAAGAAAAGCCTTCTACTTGCTCTTGCATAATCCCATAAAGAGATGCCATATATGTTGTCTTACCAACATTAGTATTGCCAATCATGACAATTTTCATATTTTCACCTTCAAGTGTTTTTTCAAGCAATACAAGATATCAGAACCAATTGGAATCATCATTTTGCTGTTTTTCTGAATTTGGTGGATTATTTTCCTCATTACGGGTTCTAAATCCGTAATCTATATCTTGTTGTTCACTGTCTCTTTGTCGAGAACGAGAACGACGTGTCCTTCGTTGACCTCTTGAACTAGTCACATCACCAAGAAAATCACGGGTTTGTTTAGCCATTGCACCGCCAATTCCTTTATTGCTAATACAACCACCTGCTACCCATCCAATACTTGCCCCAACCACGAAACCTACCACACCACCACCAAGTAAGAAACCTGGTATTTGAGCAATTCTTAGCCCAGCCAACCCACCTAATACTGCACCTAATATTTCCACTGGCTCGAATGGAAGTTCTTTCTCCTCTACATCAGAATATTCATCATCCCTATATTCATTAGTGGGGAATGATTCTGCTCTAGACTGAGTATGGGGCGGTAATGCAATTGTTTCTCGTGCAACAGATGATTCTATTTTTCTAGAAATATCATCTTTCTGTCTGATACCAAAAGCTGTAGCATTCAAAAATGGACTTTCTACAGCATCTTTTTGGCTTGCCAACCCAAGGCAAAGTGAGACAGATTTAGCGTGAAAATTAGTAACTTGTTGAGCAGTAGCAATCCAGAGATTTTCTTTATTTTCATCTGGCCATAGGCGAACTATTTGACTATCTATTTGGTTTAAAGCAAAGTACTCTCTGTCAAAATCTGTGCGTGGTTGAGCAGCTAAATAATCTATTTCTTCATATTGAGATAATAAGGGAATTTTGCTCTCTTGTTGATAGGATTTCACAGACCATCGCTGCTGCACATATTCATAGAGAGGAGCGAAAATTTCCAAGTCTTTATCTGAATACTTAGGAATTGGGGGTAAACCATGTTCTCCATCTAATTCAGCTACATAACCAGCAAAAACATAAATTTGCCGATTACCAGCGTCTTTGGTTATATCTTCCACAATTGCATTACGAGAATTTTGGATGAGTTCTCTAGCCATGCACGTTACACCAATGACGCAGTAATGCTCATTTTTGAATAATGACCAACGTGGCTGTTCTGATAATTTTTCCGGTGAACGGGTCGTTCCCAAAATATGCTTCAATGCCCATTGTTGATCTTGTTCAGTGAAAATTTCAGGCATTGCAATTAAGCGGAAATCTACTTCGTAGGTGCGACTATAGACTATTGCTGACCACTTAGACATAAATTTTAACTCCTCTGTAAGAAAATAATTTAAGACAGTTACTAAGATATTTAGTAGCAAGCATTCTACTAAAACCAATCATCGACATTGGCGTTATCGTTATGTTGAAAAACGGCTTCTACACCAAAAGCATCAAAAGGATCTCCAGTAGAGGGTATTTTTACATTAGGTTTTATTTTTGTTTGGTTTTTTTGCTCTTCTGGAATAGGCTTTGGCTTAGTATTTAACTCAATTCCATAAATAGCCGCTCCCTGACAAACACATAATTCTGGTTCATCTATTAATAATGGTGGATGTCCTAACTTCTTCTCTATGGCATCTTGCACATAAACAATGCGACAGCTACCGCCTACTAATAAAACTTGATTGATATCTTGCCAATCTATCCCAGCATTTTTTATTAACTGGTCACAAACTGCTATAGTTTGGTCAATAGATGGAGCAATCATCTGGTTAAAATCTGCGCGAGTCAGTTGATAATCTTCTCCTCCTATAGGAATGTAAATTCTTGCTTCTTGCGCCTCGCTCAACTGATGCTTGATATCAATACACAGCTTAGATATAGTAGCCCTTGCTTGCGATGCATCTTTATTATTTAATTGTTGACGTAAAGCTTCACTACAACGGTTTTTGATATCTTGGTAAATCAGCCGATCAAAGTCCGTTCCACCACAATTTTCTAGTCCCTTTGGAGTGGAAAGGATTTGGTAACTCGCTGCTTCTTGTTTAATTAGGGTGGCATCAAAAGTTCCACCACCAAGGTCATAAACAAGTATCTTCTCTCCATCCTGCAATTTGTTTTTATTATGATGGGTGTAGTAAATAGCCGCCGCTACTGGTTCTTCCAAAAGCTTCACAGACCTAAATCCTGCTGCTTCTGCTGCTTTCTGCATTAAGTTGCATTTGTACTGTTGATATGTAGCAGGAACAGTAATGACAGCATTTTCAATTGCTCTTTGTCCTAGTGCTGTCAAAATTTTCTCAGCTTCAATTTTGAGCTTTCGTAGCACATCAGCCACCAAATTCTGAGGTAACAAAGAACGCTCACCTATCAGGTATGGTTCATTTATTCCCAGATCACGTTTAATTTCCCGTCGATACCGACGGATATCTAGCATACGATTGTTTTCGGCCGCCTGACCTACAAGTACCTCTCCTCCTTCAGTTAAATAGACACTAGAGGGAAAAGAGTAGCCATGTTTAAAGGGTTCTTTTATCAATCTCGTTGTGCCATTTAGCACTATTGCGGCACTGCTATTACAAGTACCAAAATCGATGCCTAAAAGCATATAGAGAACTCCAAGAAATAAATTATCCCGCTTGAAGTTGCTGACTGATGACTGTTGACCATTGACTGTGAACAGTAGGATATTTTTTTGTTTAGAAGTCCCATAATTTTTTGAGGATGGACTAAGGAATTTTATCAAAATTTGAGGTCATGGTAAATAATGCTTTCTAGGCGAGTCAATCTATGTAAAAATAGCTACTTTACAAGCTAGTAGAGGAAATTTCTCTCCTTAATAGGTAGGTTTTTATGACACTCTATACTGAAAATAATTTTAATTTTTATAACATTCATTTTATTAAGCATACTTAAAAAGACAAATCATTTAACATTGTGGGCTTTTTTGCCTACACAAGAGCAATTTATTTTTTCCAATAAGCTTTATATTTCTTTACATACTCACCTGTAACCTTTCACTCTCCCCCCTACCTCTGTTACAGAAATTTGAGATCAAACTCGCCACAAAAGTGCCATTTCGTTGAATGACTGCTTTACCATGCAGACAAAATCATAATAAGTTTAGAGCTAACGCTCATGTACGACAATAAAATTGCCGTACTACCATGCCAACATACTTATACTTTGGTGAAAACGAATTCTTTCTAACTCGCACCATCAAACAACTAAAAACCCACACCCTAGATCAACAATGGGCAAACTTCAACTATACAGAATACCCCCCAGAATCTAAAGAAACCATTCCTCAAGCATTATCCGATATAATGACATCACCAGTTGGGAGTGGAGGAAGATTAGTACACCAACAGCACATTACTGGGAGTTTGTTCAAAAGAAATTTTGTTGCAGTTGGAGTCCATTCTCCCCAAAATTCCCTCAACAAATACATTCCTTATAACCAACACTCACAAACCTGACGCGAGAAATAAATCCGTCAAACTCCTACTTGAATACGCACAGGTAAAAGAATTTCCTTTCATTCCCCAATGGAAAACCCAAGCATTAATACAGCAAGCTCGTACCTTAGCTGACGAAGTAGGTGTAACACTCACCACCGATGCTTACAAAGTATTGATTGATTACACAGGCAATAATACACGACTGATATTCACCGAACTAGAAAAGCTCAAAACCTATGCTTTGGGTAAAACAGTCAATGGGGATATGGTAAAAGAATTAGTCTCAGAAAGTGCTGCTAATAGTTTACAACTAGCCAACGCCATTCGCTTGGGTAACATTGCTCAAGCATTAGAATTTGTTGAACGCCTAATTAACTGTAACGAACCAGCTTTCACCCAAATGTTATACAGTTTGCAGGTGGTTCTCCTGGAATAGCGATCGCTCTATTTAATATTTCCATTTTTTTAACAATGCTCATACTACCACTAATATATGCAACTATCTGTATAGTATTTATATGTAAGAGTAGTTACTGAAATAGTTATAAATAATTTTGTTTATGCTATCAGTTATCAGTTATCAGTTATCAGTTGCTAACGACTAATAACTAATAACTAATGACTAATAACTCATGACTAATAACTAACGACTAATGACTAATTGACTATAATCCAGGCAGTTCTAGTCCACTAGTCAAATCTTCCATACGTTCCCGCATAGTCGCAGTAGACTTGTTGTAGGCATCTTTCATAGCTGCTGTTACGAGGTCGGAAAGTAGCTCTGAACCTTGTGCTATTGCGTCTGGAGAAATTTCTACTCTTCTGGGTTCTTGGTTGCCACTAACAATTACTTTAACCAGTCCACCACCAGATTCTCCTTGAATTTCCATTTGCTCTAATTCTTCTTGGAGACGCTTTGCACCTTCTTGAACCTGCTGTGCTTTTTTAAAAGCGTCCGCAAGTTCTTTCATTTTTCCTAGGCCAAAACCAAATCCCTGTCCTTTTCCTGCTGTCATAACAAATTTTCCACTTATGCTTTGAATAACAAATCAAATTCAATTATAGTTGGGTTGGGTAATTGGTAATGGGTAATGGGTAATTGGTAATTGGTAATTGGTAATTGGTAATTGGGAAAAATAAAATTGATTACCCAGTCACCAGTCACCAGTCACCAGTCACCAGTCACCAGTCACCAGTCACCAGTCACCAGTCACCAGTCACCAGTCCCCTATCAACAAACTGCTTGAAACTCGCCAATCATTTTAACCTCTGGCTCTAACCAAATTGACCAACGTTCTTGTACTTCACGTTGAATATGATTAATGAGACAGAAAATATCGCTGGCTTTAGCTCCACCACGATTAACGATAAAATTGGCATGAAGTTGTGCAACTTGCGCTCCACCGATTTGATAGCCTTTTAAACCAGCTTGTTCAATTAACCATCCAGCAGTGTAAGGCTTAGGATTGCGGAAAACACTGCCACAACTGGGAAAATTATAAGGTTGGGTAGAAAGGCGATGTTGTTTATGTTGTTTGGTTGTAGCTATAACTTGTGCTGGATCTGCACCGGGTTGGAGTTGCAAGGTTGCTTGAGTAACTATCCGTTTTCCCCCTTGCAATAATGAAGTCCGATATTTGTAACCTAATTCCGCTGGGGTGAGAGTTTCTAATGTACCATCAGGAGAGAGCAATTCCGCGCTCACCAACATATCTGCAATACAGCTATTATGCGCCCCTGCATTCATCACAACTGCACCACCAACAGTTCCCGGAATACCCACAGCCCATTCTAACCCTTCCCATCCCAATTCTGCGGCTTCCCATGCCAAGCTAGGAATAGATTCGCCTGCGGCGACAGTTAATTGACCTGTTTCTAGGTCGAAGTGCTTGGAACGGAAATGACGAGTAGCAATCACTAAGCCTGGTATACCTTGATCGCTGACCAACAAATTAGAACCTGCTCCCAGGATTGTTATGGGTAAATCTTGTTCTTTTGCGTACTCAATACTTGCTTGTAATGCTTCTAAGTTGCGTGGAGCAACGTACCATTGGGCTTCTCCTCCAACTCTGTAGGAAGTAAATGCTGATAAAGAAGCCTGGGTTTTAATTACACAATCAGTACCGGGTAAGTAAATTACTTCACTATCAACAGAATTAGTTGTTTGCTGTTTATTTGTAGTCAAAGCAGAAATCTTACAGACGTTTCCAGCAGCCGGGGAAGTTATCATCGTTGCTTTAATTGGTAATTTTTATGACTCTTTTACCGTAAAATTCCGGCAATAAGTTTAACTAATGAAACTATTGCTAGATAGGAAATTCGCACAAGAAACAAAACCTAGAAAACCTAGAACTGTGCTTTGCTTAGGATGTGGCTTTAGCTGGTTCACGAAGTGTAGCAATTACTTCAGGAATCGCTTGATTCAGATTACCAGCACCTAAAAATAGCGCCAAATCACCAGAACGCAGGTTTGACAATAAAAACTCGCACACAGATGATAAAGTCGGTTGATAAATAACCTGCTGATGCTGCTTCCCTATTTCTGCTGCTAATTGTTCACCATTAATCAGTCCTAAATCTGGTTCTCCGGCGCTGTAAATGTCAGTGAGAACTACTAAATCAGCATGGGTAAAAGATTCGGAAAATTCTTCTAAAAAGGTAAGTGTCCGACTATAACGATGGGGTTGGAAGATGGCAACTACCCTTTGTCCTGGTCTAGCCTGAAGACGTGCTGCGGCCAAAGTAGCACGAATTTCGCTAGGGTGATGGGCATAATCATCAATAAAAGTAATACCAGCCGCTTCTCCCCGGAACTCAAAGCGCCGTCTTGCTCCTTCAAAGGTAGCAATACCTTTAGCAATTTCCCCAAATTCTAAACCCAGGGCGCGTCCTACGGCTACTGCGGCTAGAGCATTGCTGAGGTTATGCCGACTCAAAAGTTGTAGATTTAATACACCCAAGGCTTTACCTTTTTCCCAAACCAAAGCTGTTGTACCATCAGCACGATAGTCAATGTTGGTGACAGTATAGTCAGCGCCGGTATCTGGATGTAGACTATAGCTGATGTTTGGGTTAAGGCGATCGCGCACTGTGTCACAATCAATGCTACCTACTAAAATTTGGCAACCCTCGGCAAATTTTTGGAAAGTCTCAACTACTTCGTCTAATGTTTCGTAGTGGTCAGGATGATCAAGTTCAATATTGGTAATTATCCCGATAGCTGGGGCGTGTTTCACCAGAGAACCGTCAGATTCATCTGCTTCAGCCACTAGATACTTGCTTTCCCCTAATCTAGCATTCCCTTCCCAGGCATTTACTTCTCCACCGACTAAAATGGTCGGGTCAAGACCAGCTTGCCATAGCATATAACCAATCATGCTACTGGTTGTAGTTTTGCCGTGAGTTCCTGCTACAGCAATGCTATAATAATCAGCAATCAAGGCAGCTAAGACATCAGAACGGTGTAAAATTGGACAACCTAATTCTATGGCAGCTTTATATTCCAAATTATTGGTATTAATAGCTGTTGAACAAATTACTTGAGGTAAGTTAGACTTATCAACGGGCAATTTTTCTGGTGAATTTAATACTATTCCATCAGCCGATTCTTGAGGACGAAAGAACTCCAGATTGCTGGCTTCTTGTCTACTAAAAATGTGAGCGCCCAGGGATTCTAACTTGCGTGTAATCTGATTAGGTCGCAGATCAGAACCTGATACTGGTAATTGCCGTTTTGTCAACACATAAGCTAGAGCCGACATTCCTATACCGCCAATCCCAATGAAATGAAATGGTCTACCGCTAAAATCTATCTGACTATTCATCTTTTGTTCCTCTTACACCACACCACAAAATCTTTACATAAGACACGCGTATCATAACAGGATTTGGATTTTTACAGATACTGCTCCTGTAGGATTTTCATATCTGAATAAAGGGTTAATTTTTTACTTTGTTTTTGCTTGTTCAGAAAGATATTACCCTGACGAGAGAGTTTCTCTATTTCTGATATCTTTTTATGATTATTCTGAAAACTGGGGTAACATCGGGAAAAAAATCCTGTAATGTTAAATACATATCGTTGATGGCTTTACTAAAAGTGGCTACGGAAGTCCTTGAGTTACAAACATAATTTGACACTAAGTAGGTAGGCGTTAAAAATGGTCGTTATGGCAAGGCAGGAGGCAGGAGGCAGAAGGCAGGAGGGAAGAGACTTTTAGGTAACTTTACTTTTCGTTACATACGTCTGTTTTTTTGTGCTTTTCTACTTATATCCAGCCAGCAGGTGAATTGACTACAATAATACATTGGTAGGGAAAAGATTATTCAACTAGTTGCAGTAGGAAATTTTAGGAGGCAGGAGGTAGGAAGTAAGAGACAAAACTTTAGCAGTGTGCTTTACTTTACCTGAATATTCCCGCACATCAAATGCAGAAACTAGCAATTTTTGGAGGTACATTTGACCCAGTTCACTGGGGACACCTACTCGTAGCCAAAATGGCTTTGACGCAATTACATCTGGAACAAATAATTTGGATACCTTCAAAAAATCCTCCTCATAAACAAGCCGCACTGTTTGAACATCGAGTAGCAATGCTGGATATAGCTACTAAAAATAACCCAGCTTTTACAGTCTCACTGATTGAGAGAGAATGCTCTGGGACTTCATACTCTATTAACACCCTGATTGATTTATCTGCTTTTTACCCAAATACTCATTGGTACTGGATTATCGGTTTGGATGCTTTCCAAACTTTACCTCGTTGGTATCGTGGATATGAACTAGCACAAATGTGTGATTGGTTAATTGCCCCCCGACAGGTCGGTGGTGAGACTATAGCTCAAACTGAGTCAATCTGCAACCAAGTAGAAAAAAAATTTAGAGAAAAATCACATACAATCAATTGGCAGTTACTGCATACACCTTTAGTAAGAGTTTCGTCAAGTATCATCCGTGAACTTTGTCGCCAAGGCTGTTCCATTGATGATTTAGTACCGAAATCAGTCGGCTTGTACATCGCCACTCACAATCTTTACACTCATAATTCTGAATAAATTCTGTATTTTTTTTGGGATAGAACACTTTATAGTTATAAATACTCCTCCCCTTTGCGATATGATTGGGGTCTGGAACAGAATCAAAACATTTACTCCAATCTACTCATTGAGCGAAAAAATCTAGACTTCAACACTCAAAGGTGTGATAATTACCCTGTTTTTAGGTAATAACCAAGCCTAAAGCATTTGCACAGTAGGGTGAGTTACACCCAATCTTAAAGCCTGTGGACTGGGTAGTGCCGACACTTCCAGAGTGAAGCAGGAAGTAAACAAAGCTCATGAGTAATTTTGAGTAGGTTTTATATAACGGTCAACGATATCAATTTATAGGCATAAATACAGAGGGCAAGACACTGTGATTAGAGTTGCAATCAACGGTTTCGGGCGCATTGGACGGAACTTCGCACGCTGCTGGATAGGTAGAGAGAATAGCCCAGTTGAACTTGTGGGTATCAATGACACTTCCGATCCTAGAACCAATGCTCACCTGCTCAGATATGACTCGATGCTGGGAAGGTTACAAAATGCGGATATTACTGCTGATGATAATTCCATTACTGTCAACGGTAAGACCATTAAATGCGTATCTGATCGCAACCCAGATAACTTGCCCTGGAAAGAATGGGAAATTGATCTGATTATTGAATCCACTGGTGTTTTTACCAGTAAGGAAGGGGCAATGCGCCACGTTAATGCTGGTGCTAAAAAGGTGCTGATTACTGCTCCTGGTAAAAATGAAGATGGTACTTTTGTGATGGGTGTGAATGATGAAGATTATGATCACAACGTACATCACATTATCAGTAACGCCAGCTGTACCACTAACTGTTTAGCTCCTATTGCCAAGGTGCTGCATGAAAAATTTGGCATCATCAAAGGCACAATGACCACTACTCACAGCTACACAGGAGATCAGCGCATCTTAGATGCTTCTCACCGTGATTTGCGTCGCGCTAGAGCGGCTGGTATTAACATTGTTCCCACTTCTACTGGTGCGGCTAAAGCGGTGGCTCTGGTACTCCCAGCTTTAAAAGGTAAGCTGAATGGTACAGCTTTGCGTGTACCCACCCCTAATGTTTCAATGGTGGATTTTGTAGTTCAGGTTGAAAAACCCACTATTACAGAAGAAGTTAACCAAGTCCTCAAAGATGCTTCTCAAACCTATCTCAAAGGCATTTTAGGTTATAGCGAACTTCCTCTAGTATCTTCTGATTATCAAGGTACAAATGAATCTTCCATTGTTGATGCCAACTTAACTTTGGTTATGGGCAATGACATGGTAAAAGTGATGGCTTGGTATGACAATGAGTGGGGTTATAGCCAACGCGTTTTAGACTTAGCTGAGTTAGTAGCCAATAAATGGGCATAATTTAGGTGACAGGTGACAGTGAAGAAAGCAGGGGAAGCAGGGGAAGCAGGGGAAGCAGGGGGAGAATATTAACTTTTGCCTCTTGCCTTCTGTTACCTGTTCCCTAACTAAAATGCTGAAATCCCTGGCTAAGTGTTAAAACTTGGTCGGGGATTTTTTCGTTTTCATGTTGTAAAATTACTGTTGAGCCTGGTGTAATTTTACCGACAATGGCTGCACCTGCACCTAGTTTTTTTACTAATTCTAATGCGGTTTGTGGTGGTAAACAGAGGACTAATTCAAAATCTTCGCCCCCGTATAGTGCATAATTGAGCGATCGCTGTAGTGTGAGCCAATGATTAAATGTTGATGGTAGAGGAATTTTACTTGCTTCTAAAATAGCGCCTACTTTACTAGCACGGCAAATTTGTAATACTGCATCGGCTAAACCATCACTGCTATCCATCCCAGATATGAGGCAGAGAGCAGAGGGCAGGGAGCAGGGAGAGAAAAGTATTTCTTTGAGAATGGGTATGACATCTAAACGTGGTCTGGGACGCTGGTGTGCGGTGATTAAAGCCACCTTTTCTTCTGATTTGAGGTTTTGACCTATTTCGGGATTTAAGAGCAGTTCTAAGCCCCCACGAGAAGCACCATGAATACCTGTAACGACTATGGCATCACCTATTTGAGCGGTGGAACGATGGATAATAAAATCAGGGTTGGCTTGACCAAAGGCGGTTATGGATAAAGTGGTAATGGGCGATCGCACTATATCACCACCAACTATAGGAACGTTATATTTTTGCAAGCATTCTGTCATGCCCTGATACATTCTTTCAACCCATTCAACGCTTAAATCTCCTGGTAAACCCAGTCCAACGGTGATACCCAAGGGAAAAGCCCCCATAGCTGCTAAATCGGATAAATTAGCAGCAGCAGCACGCCAACCAGCATCCTCTGGAGCAGTGGTAACATCACTAAAATGTACACCATCAACTAACATATCTGTAGTTACTACCAAAGATTGCTTTGATTCTGTCGCCAAAACTGCCGCATCATCACCTATCACCTCTGAAGGACAAAAGCGTTGTAATCTCTCTAAAAGACCTTGTTCGCCAATATCTCGAACTTGTAAATGTTCTGCTGGTAAATTAGACATAATTTTGTATTAATTGAAGAGGCAGGAGGCAGGAGGCAGAAGGCAGAAGGCAGAAGGCAGGAGGCAGAAGGCTGAAATTTTGAATATTTGTATTTTCCTATTCCCACTGATAACTGATAACTAATAACTAATAACTAATAACTAATAAAAATGCGAACTATTGCGGAAATTAATGAAAAAATCAACCAAAAACGCGCCGTAGTTTGGACGGTTGAAGAACTGAAAAAACGAGTAGCGGAAATCGGTATCACCAAAGCTACTAAAGCAGTTGATGTTATTACCACCGGCACTTTTGAACCAATGGAGTCCAGCGGTGCAATTATTAATTTAGGACATACTGACCCACCGATCAAAATTCGCCGCTGTTGGTTAGATGGTGTACCAGCATATTCTGGATTTGGTGCAGTAGATTTATACTTGGGTGCTAGTTGTGCTGTGGAAACGACAGAGGGTGAAGAACTGAGAGAACGTGGCGGAGGCCATGTAATTGAAGATTTAATAGCAGGTAAACCTATACAAGTAAGGGCTTTAGGACAAGTTACCGACTGTTACCCCAGAGCAACTTTTGAAACTACTATCACCTGTGACACTATCAACCAATTTTATTTATTTAATCCGCGCAATCTTTATCAAAACTTTATTATTGGGGTAAATGGAGGCGATCGCCCACTGCATACCTATCTAGGACCCCTCCAACCCCGTTTAGGTAATGCAGTTTACTCCAACCCTGGGGCAATTTCTCCCTTATTCAATGATCCCGATTTACAACTTGTGGGAATTGGGACAAAAATCTTCTTAGGTGGTGGAATAGGTTATGTAGCGTGGGAAGGTACGCAGCATTTCCCCTTACAAAAGCGGTTAGCTAATCGAACACCCATTGGACCATCGGCCACTTTAGCCTTAATTGGTGATGCCAAACAAATGGATGCGCGGTGGGTGCGGGGTTGTTACTTCAAAAGTTATGGACCATCTTTGATGTTAGGTGTGGGTGTGCCACTTCCGGTTTTAAACGAAACAGTAATTGAACGTTGTGCAGTCCAAGATCAAGATTTAGTAGCGCCAATAGTAGACTTTTCTATTCCCCGTCGTGTCCGTCCCACCTTTGGTTTAGTTAGTTATGCTCAACTAAAATCGGGAAAAATTCCCATAGAGGGTAAAGCGGTGCGAGTTGCTCCTTTAGCCAGTATGTTTCTCTCACGACAAGTAGCCGTAGAGTTGAAACAATGGATAGAAGCCGGCACATTTACCCTCACAGAATCAGTTGCTCCCATTCCTAGTGAACGAGCTTTTCTACCCCAGGACAGATGGACAGACTTTTAATGGTGATTGGTGATGGGTGATTGGTAGATTGGTGATTGGTGATTAGTGATTAGTGATTGGTGATTGGGAAAATACAAATAATTTTCCCCCTGCTCCCTGCTCCCTGCTCCCCTGCTTCTTCCCCAGTCCCCAGTCCCCAGTCCCCAGTCCCCAGTCCCCAGTTTCTATTCTTGAGGTTTCGGCTTTTTCACTGGCTTAGGAGCAGGTGTTTTTGGTACAGGTTTAGACACCGCAGAGGTTTCCCCACCTATTTTCTTGATGGGACGTGGAGTTTCTCCATCGCGTCTGGGGGGAAATGGTTTTCTGCCACCAGCACGGGGTCCACCTTTGAATGGTGGTTTGCGTTTTTTGGGTAAATCAGCGATCGCTTCAGCAGTTTCTACTATCAATACATCAGCTTCGCGCTTGACTTTGAAATCCCAAAATTTGCCCACAGCTTTGGTAGCCAGCACACCCCGCATTTTCAACTTAAAATACTTGGGTTTGTCAGTTGGTTTCCGTGGAGCTTGCTTGATTTTAACTACCAAACTCTTAGCGTCAAAAGATTGGTAAACTACCTCACCACGCACAGAAAATTCTCCATCAGGAATTTCTGATGAAGCTTTTACGGGCTGGGAAATTTCTTCTTTAGCAGCAGTTTGGCGAGTAGATTTCTTGGCAGCACCATTTTCGGGTCTCTCTAAAGCTTGTGAACCCGATTTTTTGCCATCCTCATCTGGGGAATTTTTAGCCAGATTTTCTGGTTCCCAAACTCCAACAATTTGGATGTGTAGTGAGTCATTTTCTTGTCTGGTGCGGGGATAAACTACCCAGAGATGTTGTTTTTCTAAGTCCAGGTGATTTTTGACTAAACTCATAATCCGCCCTAAAAGGACGGCATTTAGCTCCACACCATCAGATGTGATCAGTGTTCCTTGGGTAAACTGTTCACTGCTGGGAGAGTAGCGCCCCCGGACTAAACCAATGGCTCGGTATTGCAATGGTTCGCTTGGAGGTGGGATCGGTTGTTGGCGATGAGCCAAATTCCCATTAATATCACTCTCGTTAGGTTTAACAGGTGAACTATCCGGTTTTGATGACTTAGCTGTTAAGTCAATTTTAGCTGGAGCCTGGTTAGAGGCTGTAGAATTGGAAGATTCAGGAGACGGCATCAGGTCGGAATTCATAAAAACTCCTTGCGGCGGAGACACATCCCATTATGGGATTTGACAAAAGCAGATGGAAAGAGCGTTTTTATGGCTGATAAAAGTATATTTCCTTTTAATCTGGCCATTATAGAGTGGGTTGTGCGAACACAAAGGCGCGAAATTTCTCATTTAGAGACTAAATGTGTCATTTAGCGCCTTTACTCTAGTTTCGGAAGCATAGCATAGCTATAATTCTGAATGCTCCTCCTAAAGTCATCACTTACTTTAACAGTCTAGATAGTTTTTTGTTATAAAATTCACAGTGAAATAACCGTATTCCGCAAAGTTTTGGAAAATTTTAACTTTGTGCTTTGTGTAAATATTAATTTCATTAATTTCGATTTATTTCCCTCAAATTTACCAAAAGGAAAAAAATTGTGTCTCAACCACGTAATCGGTGGATAATTCAGGTTGTCTTACTTCTGGCAGTTGCGGCGTTTATTGGGGTTTCTATTATACCCATCATTGGGGCTTTCAATGATTCTCAACCCTTAGCACAAAATACTAGCAGCAACTCTACTAATTCTAGTTTATCTCAGCAAAAGTCAAAGTTAGCAGATGAAATTCGCGGTTTGGAGCTAGTTTTGCAACGAGAACCTGAAAATCAAGCTGCACTTAAAGGTCTTTTACAAGCAAGGTTACAATTACTCAATCAAAAAGGCAGAGGTGAAGTTAAAAATGCTGATATCCAAGCGGTAATTGAACCTTTGGAAAAGTTGGCTAAATTGAATCCACAGCAGTCGGAGTATGCGGTTTTACTAGCACAAGCAAAGCAGCAAATGGGCGATAATGAAGGAGCAGCCCAAACTTATCGCTCTATTTTAGCAACCAAACCCGGTGATCTCAAGGCTTTACAGGGAATGGTAAATTTACAACTCAGTCAAGAGCGCCCAGAAGCTGCTATTGGCTTGTTACAAGAAACTTTATCTACAGCAACTCAAGCAAATTCCATTCAGTCTGGAAGTGTTGATGTTGTTGCTGTACAGATACTTTTAGGCAATGTTTACGCTTTACAGAAAAATGAGACTCAAGCTATCTCTTTATACGAGCAAGCAATTAAAAAAGATCCTCAAGATTTTCGTCCTGTGTTAGCAAAGGCGATGCTTTTAAAAGAACAGGGTAAGCTCGATGAAGCAAAACCTTTGTTTGATAGTGCTACGGCTTTAGCTCCTGCTCAGTATAAAGATGAAATTAACAAGGCAGCAGCAATGCCCAGTCCTACCCCCGCAGCATCACCGGAAAGTACACCGAGTCCATGAGGATGGGCATTGGGCATTGGGAAAAATAAGCTGTTACACAGCTAAATTGTATAATCCTAATATTCTGAACTCTTGTTTAACAGGCAAGATGCCTGTTCCACTTATACAAATTAAATGCACAACAGCTTA
>NZ_JACJPT010000056.1:0-32975 GCF_014696195.1 Sphaerospermopsis sp. FACHB-1094
GGTGACTGGTGACTGGGGACTGGGGACTGGGGACTGGGGACTGGGGACTGGTGACTGGGGACTGGGGACTGGTGACTGGGATTTAAAGGAAATTGTTGAATTTGCCCAAAAACATGATTTATGGTTAATAGAAGATAACTGTGATGCTTTGGGAAGCCTTTATCAAGGGAAATTAGCTAGTTAATCATTTGCTAACTTTCGCTAACTTAAAAACTTTCCAAACAACCTCTAATATACGAAGCTAGACGAGTGATATCATCAAAAACATTGGTAATTGGTAATTGGTAATTGGTAATTGGTAATTGGTAATTGGTAATTGGTAATTGGTAATCGACATGAGAATAAATCAATATCTGGAAATAGAGGATGAAAATCAATGACAATCAAAATCAAGACAATCAAAATCAAACCTATTGCTCATCTTGAAGTGAAGGGCTTAATCTTAACTTTTATACTCACAGCTTTCATATCTGAAACTGCCCAAGCTCAATCTATCCCCACGATCAATATTCCTACCATAACAGCACCAAATATCTCTGTTGTTAAACCATCAATTAACATCCCAAAACCTAACATCCCAAAACCAACTGTCACAATTCCCAATGTAACTCCATCTACACCTACTGTACCAGTTCCCAAAGCCGCTCAAATCACAATACCATCAGTTATTGAGGTCAATGGTACAGCAAATAATACACGCCCTAGCTTTGTTTCTGCTATCAAGGAAGACAGTAGTTCAAATCAGATTAGTACAGGAAGAGGAAGTACCACAATTAATATTCCCCCTGCTAATCTTCCTATTCCCCCTGCAACTACAACAGTATCTACTATTAATGTAGTTTTACCCTCTACAAAGATTGTTCCTGTTGCAGATGTCAATTTTAATGTCACCACAACTGACATTCCTTCTCTTGGTTCTCTGATCAACACTGTTAATCTCTCCTTCCCATTACCAGTTTTAGACTAATTTTTGGTTGATTTGATTAATTTTTCCATCAATAGACCTCTCCGAAAAAGATGTAGGGACAATTCATAAATTGTCCCTACCAAGGGTTTCAGGTTATGAGTAGAAAAACCTTGGACTTTGTTGGTTTTTACCTCGTTTCAAAATACAAAAAACTCCTTGATATCCTCGATCTCCTGACTCCTCGTTCGCGACTTGTACTGAGCCTGTCGAAGTAAGCGTGGCGAAGCCATTCTCCTGACTTCTTGAACTTCTTAATATCCTTCTAGAAATTAAATTCCATATTCAATTGCCCTCTAAAACCAAAATCATTATGACCTAACCTAGAATTAATTACCAAACCAGAATTAGGACTTTTATAGCGAAATATCATTCCATTGTGAGGATCTTCTGCTTGACTTTCAAATCCTCTCACAGTAGCCAGAGAATAATTTGTATAGTAAGGACCAATAGTAAAAGTTCCTATTTCTTGATCTCTAATCATATCATAAGTAGCTTCAATTTGGTAGTAAGATGGATTACCAAAAGAAATAGAACCATTAACATTAAACCCTACGTTATGGGAAAAGTTGAATAGAAAAAAAGTACCAATATTGCCAAAGTTACCAGATTTAACATTAGAATTGAGCATTTGTGGGGTATAACTAAACACCGGATAAACAGTGATATTAAAATCTGGTTTGACAAACTGAAATATATGCCCTAAAGAAATACCAGATAAATTCAAACTATTATGATTAGTGTTATAACTTAATGAAAAAAATGGTGAATTAGCTATAATCGTGTGCCATTGCTTCTTTTCATCATAAAATATATTCGTAAAATCAACCTTAGCTGCAAATTTCAACATTCCTCCTATGGAACTTTCCTCTGTAATATTAGGAATTAATTTACCTAAATTATTATCAATCATCGGTGCAGAATCGGGAAATAAATTAAACCATGTTCCCGCAGATAAAGCATAACTAAAATTATTAATACTTCCAGACGCTGTTAGTTCAACTGCTGGTAAAAAAAGATTTCCAGCATAAGAAGATGTTTGGATATCTCTTTGTCGAAACGTACTCAGTTTTATCCGTCCAAAATATGAATCATAAATTCTTCCCGGACCCAAGAAAGGAACAGCAGTAAACAGATTAGCTAAATTATTAAATACATAAGATTGATCAAATAAAACTTTTCCATCGGAAGTTTCACCACGAATGAAAGTAACTTCAAAGGTTTCCGGTGCATTAATTTGAGTTAAATTTGTGGGGATATTAACTCCAGTATAAAGTATTGGACCCAAATCAATAGGACGGACAAAATCTATTACTACAGGAGTTTCAGGAGTCCAAGGTTCTATTGTTTGTTCCATAAACTGCACACTTCTTTTATAAAGACCTGTTCTCAATTGCAATAATAATGAACTGTCTGGAGTAATATTACTAGCAAAAGTATAACTTCCTGAAACTTGGGAAAGATTGCTATTAGTATTTCCATAATTAAGAGTATCATTTAACCGTTGGTTCATCTGTCTACGTTGTTGAGATGTAGCTTTTGTATTTAAAGTAGCTAACGGTTGCAAATTATTATATTTCTTTTTAGCTTCACTAATAGTTTCATTCAAATTACCGGGATTAATAACATTAAATACGCTACCAAATATTAAACCTAAGCTAGCGTTTTTAGTTTGATTAAAATCAGTATTTTTCCATTGATTTGTAGTTATAGATAACCCAGGATTAGCAAAAACATTTAAATAATTTAATTTAATTTTTTCTGGATCATAGTGCAGTAAAGTTCGGTTATGTGACCAACTTAAAGTATATCTATACCAATCTAGATTTTGAGGTTCTATGATATTTAAAGTGGCAATTTCAGGATTTTGTTGACCCAAGTTATACCACATCAAAGAATTAAGATAATGAAAATCTCTTTGTTCCCTAGTTAAAAAAGGATTGGTGAGAACTGCCACAATATCATTGTTATCACTTTGATCAAGTTGTAAAGTTTTAATTCCCGGAGAAGAACTAATCGGAGCGTTAAAAGCATATCCCTCTTTAGTGAAAAAATCACCTAATGTGAGTCCCGCAGCTTCTAAATTTTCCCGGGGTATAATACTGCCAATTTCCAACTTCACACCATTATTTAATAAAGGTTGTAAATTGACAGTGGGAAAACCTTGTAAAAATTTTGGTGCATTGGTAGCATCTAAATTACTAAATAAAGAACCTCCTCCCTCAAGTGCATTTGTGGTTGCTTTGCGGGTATCATTTATGGGAATAAATTTTTGAATAAAACTACCATCAGATCGGGTTATATTAAAATTAAAACTGGCATTATCAGCTAAACTAGCTCCCGGTGGTAAGACAATTTCCCCAGCACCGCTAATAATATTCACATCATTGAAATTGATATTCCCAACTAAATCTTGAAGAACAATAGGAAGTCCAAATACTGATTGCATTCCCCAAAACACTGTAGACACTTTTCCAATTTGTCTAATTTTTTGTTGATTAGAACGACCTTGATAACCAACATTGAAATGCCTACCTTCAGTTTCAATCACTACTCGGTTGCCATCCAATACCCAATAAAATTGTTCATCATCGGGATAATAAGAAATATTCGCTGATTTAATAGTAAGATCATTAAATTCTCCTTGCTGGAAACGATTACCTGCTGTAAATTTATCTAAGTCAAAACTGAATTGAGAATAAAAATCAAATTTTAAATGTTGAAAATTTCCAGGATCAATAATTAGTTTATCACTTGTATTTACCAAAAATGGATATCTTGATGCACTGTTATCTAACAAGTTACGCATCAAGGTTCTCAATATTTTTTTATTTTCTTCTGGTGTTAATTGTGATTCATCTTCTGGTTTTTGTTCTGGTTTTTGTTCTGGTTTCTTTTCCGGTGTCTCCTCTGGAATAGGTACAGAGGGTAATTCTTTGGGAATTACAGGCACATTTGGCTCAAGTGGATTCAATTGTGCTTGATTTTGATTATTAATCGCTTGTACGAGTAAATTGTTTACTGGTATTACAAGGTCACGTTTAATTAGATTTAAATTAGATAAATCAGAACTAATAGAATATTGTGTATCTATATTTTTATTATGGTAATCATTAGTAACTACTTTAGTTTCATAGTTAGATAGTGCCGAAGAATTGTTATTCTCTTTGTAAGTAGAGATTTCTACCGACAAATTTTCTTCTGTAGGGGTTGGTTCGTCTAAATCAACATTTGGAAGCTCATTAACCTTTTCCTCCTCAGTGGCAATAGCTTTGATTGGTAACAGTGCCACTGTTGACAAAGTCAAGAAAATTCCAGCATTCCAGAAAATGTTTTTTCTCTCCATGGACTATTCTGCATTTAATTTGTATAACTCTTGCGGGCAGGACTTGTACTGAGGGGTTACTGATAAAGTCTTTGTGTGAAGACTGGTGACTGGTGACTGGTGACTGGTGACTGGTGACTGGTGACTGGTGACTGGTGACTGGTGACTGGTGACTGGTGACTGGTGACTGGTGACTGGTGACTGGTGACTGGTGACTGGTGACTGGTGACAGTTTCAGTTATCTGTGATCCGCCAATTTTTTGATTTCTCAGCCCCAAAATGCACAGTTTTTTTGATCTATTCTTCAAAACCCTTGCACTAATTTGTTTCTTTATTAACCTGTAACCCTTGATATATCTTGCTTTTCTCCTTATTCATCATGTTCTTATTCATCAAGCCCTACTGAGATTGTTAAAGCCTATACTGAGCAATTTGTACTAAGCGAAGTCGAATTAAATCAAATTACGCCAAAGAGGATGTTTGAAAAGTATCTCATGGTGTATCTAATATCTTCAGATCCTCCTCTGAAAAAGGGGGATTTTGACTTTATTTTCCCCCTAATTAAGGCTCACAAGGGTTGGTATTTTACTAAGTATTTACATTGTCGTGACGGCAAGAATTGGGGGACAAAGAAGGACAGTGGACCAGAAAGGAAAACCGTAAAAATAATGTACGATCAGTAATAAAAACTGACGTTCAACAGACCTTGTATTGAGCGAAGCCGAAGTACATTTTTCGTATAAAATCTTTCTTGTCTAGAATACCTCCTTGTCTTCCAGATCTTGTTTTCACAGATAATTAAGGGGAATTAGGGGATATCACAGCAAGTCTCTAAAATCATCATCCAAAACTTTTAAAACAACAGCTAATAACCGTTGTTGATTTTAATTATACCAATTTGTTGTCCAATTATTATAGTGATGTAAATACAGATTTTTTTCACGGGAATCAATAAAGTATAAAAATCATATTACGTAAGTACACAATTGAACGAACAATTACTTAAATAAATCCTCGTTAAAACTATTTACTCAAAGCGTCAAAACCTTACTTTTGCAAGCTATTTGAACTATCACAACCTTAGTTGGTATGATAAAAAAACTGAGAATTAGATTATACTTTTAATCGGTATTATTAAGAAATGCTATAGTTTTTTTTAAGTGAAGTTACATCAAAAAAATGTTCAAATTTCAGTATTTTCACGTTGACAAAGGTGAAAATAACAGTGTACTGTATTAAATGTAAATCCTTGCTCAATACCCCCAAGTATCTAACGTCAATTCCGTACAGTATCAAGCATTGTATTTCACATAGATGCAACGTGCTGTATATCAGGATCTATGACTAAATAGGTCTTGGTTTTATCCTGTTAGAAGAAGTGTCTGAATTTCACAAGTCCCAAAAAAAAGCAATTCTTAAATCAAGAATAAGGCAAAGTTTTGGTAGTTGATAGATTCATAGATTTTTTGAGTAAAAAAAACCAGGAGTGTACAAATTATGAAGGCTAAATCTAATAAGACATCGAAAGCTGCTGCTATTGCATCTCTGTTAGCAGGTGGCGCAGTTACCGGTTCATTTATCGCTGCTGAACCAGCTAAAGCTCAATTCGTCGGTGCTGATTCCCAGTCTAGAGTATCTGCTGCTGTCACCAGTGTTTTATCTAACGGTGTCACTAACAGCTTTGCTGCGGAAGTCGTATTTCCCCAAAATGATGTTCAACCAACTGGTGCGGCTACAGTCAGTGTTACTTATGCCACTGTCGGTACTGACCCTAGTAATGTAGCGATTACAACAGCTAATATAAATGCCGCGACATTAAGTTATAGTACTGCTTTAACAGTTGAAGCTGCTACTGCTCGTGCTGTTGATGCAGCCCGAAGTGCTTCTCGTTATGGCGATGTTATCGGTATCGTTAAATCTTGGCAAAGTGGCGGTTCTGCGGCATTAGACTAATTTAAGGAAGGTTAGCGATTCCTACTACTAAAAGGGGAAAGCAGGAATCGTCAACCACCTTGATGGGACATAATGCAGGAAAATTACGGCGCTATATCCTTCATCCCCTGTAGGTCAACCGGGGGATGACCTGATTTTATGCTGAATTTGAGTTAATGTCTGCGATCTTTTCTCCAGATGGGAAAATACAAGTTGGGAAAGGTTGGGATAGTCAACAACTAGAGTGTCCCAACCATGAACACCAACTTTACGCAGACGTTAAAAATATCTGTTGTTCAATTTTTATTGGTGGGGGGAGCAGTTGTCACCTCATTGATTGCAGATAAATCTGCTCAGGCTCAGTTTATCGGTTTTGATTCCCAATCTAGAGTTTCTGCGGCAGTGACGAGCGTTTTATCCAATGGTACAACTAGCAGTTTTGCATCAGAAGTTGTATTTCCGCCAAATTCTATTGGTCCTAGTGGTCAACTGACATTAACAATTCATTATGGTGCTGTAGGCCATGATTCCAGTCAGGTGACAATTACCAGGGGAAATTTGAATGCTGGAACTGTTAATTATACAGATAATTCCATTCAAGGGGCGATCGCTCGTGCCATTGATGCTGCCATTATTCATCGTCGTTTTGGTGACATTATCGGCATTGTGAAATCATGGCAAAGTGGTGGTTCATCTGCTCTAGATTAATGATGTTGGGAAATTAACCAATTTATGAAAATACCTCTCTCTTGATATGAGGGAGGTTTTATCAGCCCAGTTTCACTAATTTTCACAACTAGCAAATAACCGGGGCGTGAGGCTAAGAATATTTTAATGTTAATCACCATTCTTAAAATATCTTAAAATATATGACCATTTCTGAAAAAGAATACTTTGCCAAACGTAGTAAACAAATTGAAAAACGTAAACGAATTTTAACAATAGTTTCCATAGTTTTATTTTTCGGTTCTATTGCTTTTGGGGGTATCAGTACGTTATTATCATCACTATCATCGGCGAAACAGCAACCTCAGCAATCCGCTACTGAGTCAGTGACAACGCAATTGCAAAAACAGGCACAGGGTTATGAATCAGTTTTACAACGAGAACCAAATAACCAAGTAGCATTAGAAAAGTTATCTATTATCCGGGTAAAGTTGGGAGAATATGAAAGAGCGATCGCACTGATAGAGAGACTGGTTCAGTTGTATCCTGATCGGCAGGATTATAAAACTGTGCTGGCTGAAGTGAAGAAAAAAAACACAGGAAAATAATCAACTTGCTAAATAGGTAATTGGTAATGTTTCTTAAAAGTATTTGTTTACACTCAAGTAATTTTTCCGAAATTTAAACCCAAACGCTATCTATATAGTCTATGTAGGGTTATACAGTTTATCGGTTAAAGAGAAAAAAATGAAAGTTGTAATTTTAGCTGGAGGGTTGGGAACTCGTCTGGCGGAAGAGACAGAAATTATACCAAAACCAATGGTGGAAATAGGCGATCGCCCCATTCTTTGGCATATCATGAAAATCTATGCTCATTATGGATTTAAAGATTTTTATATCGCTTTAGGTTACAAAGGCGACTATATTAAACGTTATTTTTTAGAATATTACAATCTTAATTCAAGTATGACCATTAATTTACGGGATGGTCATGTAGATGTTCATAATAACACTGCTGAGGATTGGACTATCCACCTGATGGACACAGGTTTAGAAACCATGACAGCAGGTAGAGTCAAAAGATTACAGCCTTGGTTAAATAATGAAAATTTTATGGTAACTTATGGGGATGGAGTGGGTAATATAAACATTAAGGAGTTATTAGAATTTCATAAATCTCACAAATGTTTGGCAACTGTAACTGCTGTTCGTCCTCCTGCTCGTTTTGGTAGTTTAAAATTTAAAGGTGATTTAATAGATGAATTTACCGAAAAACCCCAAGCTGGAGAAGGTTGGATTAATGGTGGTTTTCTAGTATTTGAACCAGAAATTTTTGACTATTTAAAAGGAGATGATGAAGCATTAGAAGTTGCTCTCTTAGAAAAATTATCTCATGAAGGACAATTAGCTGCTTATCGTCATTATGATTTCTGGCAGTGTATGGATACTTTAAGAGACAAATACAGATTAAAAGATTTATGGGATAGTGGTAAACCCCCTTGGAAAATATGGAATTAATTTATGACTAATACTTCTAATTTTTGGCAAAATAGACCAGTTTTTATTACAGGTGGAACAGGATTGCTAGGAGGTTGGTTAGTTCAATATTTACTAAATGCTGGTGCGGATATAGTTTGTTTAGTCAGAGACTGGATTCCTCAAAGTTTTTTAGTACAAAGTGGAGTATTAGAAAAAGTTAAGGTTGTTAGAGGTGATATTGTTGATCAATGTCTGATCCAAAGAATTTTAGAAGAGTATGAAATTGATACAGTTATTCATTTAGCTGCTCAAACCGTTGTCGGAGTAGCCAACCGTAATCCTATTTCTACTTTTGAAACTAATATTGCTGGTACTTGGCGTTTATTGGAAGCTTGCCGTTATAGTTGTACAGTTAAACAAATTGTAGTAGCATCATCAGATAAAGCCTATGGACAACAGACACAATTACCCTATGATGAAAAAACTCCCTTGCAAGGTACACATCCTTACGATGTTAGTAAATCTTGTGCTGATTTAATTACTCAAGCTTACGCTAATACTTATAATTTACCAGTAGCGATCGCTCGTTGTGGTAACTTTTATGGTGGGGGTGATTTAAACTGGAGTCGTATTGTCCCCGGAACTATTCAATCTATATTGAACGGAGAACCTCCACTCATCAGGTCTAATGGTTTATTTGTGAGAGATTATTTATATGTAGAAGATGGTGCTAGAGCTTATATGTTATTAGCAGAATCCTTATCACAGCAACCTGATTTAATTGGCGAAGCATTTAATTTTTCCTTGGAAATCAAACTCACAGTTTTAGAATTAGTAGAAAAAATCCTAAAATTAATGGGTTCAAATTTGCAACCCCAAATTTTAAATCATGCTAGTCATGAAATTACCCATCAATATTTATCTAGTCAAAAAGCCAGAAAAATCTTGAATTGGTATCCTTTATTTGATTTAGAGACAGGATTAGAGAAAACAATTAACTGGTATCAGGAGTTATTAAAATAATCATGAATCAAAAAAAACAAGAGTTACGAGAAAAAATTATTCACTTGGTAGCAGAATATTACACAGAGGCATTTCCGCAAAAAGAATTTATTCCTGGAGAAACACCTATAGCAGTATCGGGAAAAGTATTTGATCAAACAGAACTGCAATATTTAGTAGATTCTTCCCTTGATTTTTGGTTAACAACAGGACGTTTTGCTGCCGAATTTGAAGAAAAATTTGCTCACTGGTTAGGAGTTAAACATTGCTTATTAGTTAATTCAGGTTCATCAGCTAACCTCTTAGCATTAACCGCTTTAACTTCGACCGAATTAGGAGAAAAACGACTAAAGCCAGGAGATGAAATAATTACAGTAGCTGCGGGATTTTCTACTACAGTTAATCCTATATTTCAAAATCAATTAGTACCTGTATTTTTAGATATAGAATTACCCTATTATAACATAGATATAAATCAATTAGAAGCAGCATTGTCTAAGCGTACTCGCGGAATAATGATTGCTCATACATTAGGCAATCCTTTCAATTTAAAGGAAATTGTTGAATTTGCCCAAAAACATGATTTATGGTTAATAGAAGATAACTGTGATGCTTTGGGAAGCCTTTATCAAGGGCAAAAAACCGGAACATTTGGACATATAGCCACAGTTAGTTTTTACCCGGCGCATCATATTACGATGGGAGAAGGGGGAGCAGTATTAACTAATGATACAAAACTCAAAAAAATTGTAGAATCTTTTCGAGATTGGGGTAGAAGTTGTTGGTGTGTTCCAGGAGTAGATAATACCTGTGGTAAAAGGTTTGCATGGCAATTAGGGGAACTACCCTTTGGCTATGATCACAAATATACTTATTCCCATGTTGGGTATAATTTAAAAATGACCGATATGCAAGCATCTGTAGGATTAGCTCAACTCCTAAAATTACCCCAATTTATCGAAAAAAGACGGGAGAACTTTAATTTTCTCTACCAACAATTATCGGATTTACAAAATGTATTAATTTTACCAGAACCTACACCAAACTCAGAACCAAGTTGGTTTGGATTTTTGATTTCAGTCAAAGAAAATGTTGGGTTTAATCGTTATGAGTTGGTAAAATATTTAGAAGAGAATAAAATTACTACTAGGTTATTGTTTGGAGGTAATTTAATTAGACAACCAGCATATAAAGACTTAAAATATAGAGTAGTGGGGGAATTGAAAAATACTGATTATGTGATGAATCATAGTTTTTGGGTTGGAGTATATCCAGGACTTGATCAAGAAAAGTTAAGTTTTATGACTACCCAAATACGAAAGTTTTTTCAAAGCAGAGAAAATTATGTTAATCTTTAACTAAGGTTAAATAGGGGTTGCTGAGAAAGTCTTTCCGTGAGGGCATAGGAGTCAGGAGTCAGGAGTCAGGAGTCAGGAGGAGATTTGAAAATTTCTTTGCCATCTCTTGAAATCCCAAAAAATGCACACTTTTTCCGGTATACCCTTCAAAACCCTTGCACTAATTTCTGTGTTTATCAGCCTCTAACCTTTGATATATCAAGGTTTTAGGTTTATTCAGCAAACCCTAAATAAGTCAAGATGATACTTATGACAAAATTAAAAAGTAAGTTAAATGAAAAGTTAGATTATGTTTAAAATGTAGTTAGGACAAATAATGATACTGATAACGTATAATTAACTATCAAGGAGAAAAATATGAGAGCAGAGTTAAAAAACAAAATTAAAAATTTATATGATGCCGACTATAATCTTTGGGTATTAGAGACAGTTAAACAGTTAGAAAATCGAGATTTAGATTCTTTAGATTGGGATAATTTAATTGAGGAAGTTTTAGATTTGAGTAAAAGGGATAAACGAAAAATAGAAAGTTTGTTAATGAGATTGATTGAACATTTACTAATTTTACAATATTGGGAAGGGGAAAATGAAAGAAATAGAGGACATTGGCAAAGAGAGATAACTAATTTTCGCAAGCAAATTAAAAGATTATTAGCAGATAGTCCTAGTTTAAAAAGTCACTTAGAGATGAAGTTAGACTTATGTTACAATGATGGAAGAGAATTAGCTAGTCAACATTCTCAACTTCCCTTAAATACTTTTCCTGAAGAAGCGATCGCTACTCTGGAAAAAATTTTAGATGATCATTGGTTTGCTAATACATAACATAAGTTTATTGTGTGTATATAGCATTTGCCAAGCTAGTGAGTTACAGGTTTTTTCTATTTTTAGGGAAAAGGTAATAAGGGAATAATGATTTATAAACTCTATAAGAAGGTTAAAACTCTTATGTCAATCAAAAAAACAGATACTCGCAAAATAGAAATTTATAAAAAAACAATTAAAGATACTTTTCAGTTTCTGAAACAAACTAGAAGGTTTGATGATTTATTATCTAAAAATATTCCTTTATTGGAAGCAGAAGGTTTTTTGGTTCCTATTTGTGAACTGCATAAAAATGATGAAAGATTAATCAATCAACTATCTCAATGGAGAACAGAAAATACTTTCGCCTATCCTAGTCAGTTTCCAGTCACGATAGAAGGTACAAAAAAATGGCTTGATGAGAAGTTATTACAGGTAGAAGATAGAATATTATTTCTGATTTTAGATCAACATGGTCAAAATATAGGTCATCTGGGATTTGCTAATGCAATTAATGATTATTGTGAAATTGAGTTAGATAATGTTTTAAGAGGGATAAAAAATATCTATCCGGGGATTATTAGTAGCGCCGTAATAACTTTAATTAAATGGGCGCAAGAAACATTAAGTGTTGAGACTATTTCATTAAGAGTATTCAGTGATAATGAAAGAGCAGTTAATTTTTATAATAAATTAGGATTTAAAACTGATAAATTAATTCCATTGAGACTTCATCAGACTCAAAATACTAAAGTCTATCAGCAAATGTCAGAGAATGATAGATTAACACCTGATCAACATTTTTTACGCATGATTTATAAACCTAATCAAAGCGTAGATAAAACCCAAATGATTTTAACAGCAGGTCCATCAGTGTCAGCAAAAGAAATGAGTTATGTCATGGATGCTGCGCGTAATGGCTGGAATTTTAAACACCGAGACTATATTAACAAATTTGAGCAAAGTTTTGCTCAATATTTAGGAGTAAATCACGCGCTAACAACTAACAGTTGTACCTGTGCTATGCACTTAGCTTTAGTGACATTAGGGATAGGTCCAGGAGATGAAGTAATTGTACCTGATATAACTTGGGTAGCTACAGCAAATGCTGTGGTTTATGTAGGAGCAACTCCTGTTTTTGCAGATATTGAGGCTGATAGTTGGTGTTTAGATCCGGCTTCATTTGAAGCAGCAATTACAGAAAAAACTAAAGCAGTGATGCCAGTTCATTTATATGGGCATCCAGCTAGAATGGATAAAATTATAGAAATAGCTAGAAAATATAATTTATATGTAATTGAAGATGCTGCACCAGCACTTGGAGCAGAATGTTTAGGGCAAAAAGTCGCCACTTTTGGAGATTTTGCAGCCTTTAGTTTTCAGGGAGCAAAATTATTAGTAACAGGAGAAGGAGGAATACTGGTAACAAATAATGAAGAATTATATAAAAAAGCTTGGGCTATTTGGAATCAAGGTTGTTTACCCGGTACTTTTTGGGTAACGCAGAATGGATATAAATATCGGATGTCTAATATGCAGGCCGCTTTTGGTTTAGGTCAACTTGAAAGAATTGATCAATTAATTGAAGCCAAAAGAAGAATTTTTTCTTGGTATGCAGAAGGCTTGCAAGACGTATCACAAGTCAGATTAAATTATGAAACTGACTGGGCAAGAAGTATATATTGGATGAGCAGTATTTATATAGATGAAAATGCCGATATTAGTAGAGATAAATTTAGAGAAGAATTAAAAAAAAGGAATATTGATACTCGTCCCGTGTTTCCGGCTATTAGTCAGTATCCTTTTTGGTTGCAAAAACAAGATCCTCAACCTACTGCTGTAAGAGTTGGTAATCAGGGGGTTAATTTACCTAGTGGAGTGTGTTTACAGCAGGAACAAGTAAATTATATCTGTAAAAGTATTAAAGATATTTTTCGCTGAAATTAAAACATATAAAGATATGGTACATACAATTAATCTGGCGCGAAAATTGCGTTTACAGACATTAAAAATGGTACATAAAGCCAATGCTTCCCACATTGGTAGCTGTTTGAGTATGGCAGATATATTGGCTGTTCTCTATGGAGAAATTCTCAACATTGATCCTAATAATCCACAATGGCAGGAGCGCGATCGCTTTATTCTCAGTAAAGGACATGGCGCAGCTATTTTGTACGCTACCCTAGCTGAAAAAGGGTTCTTTCCCTCTCAATGGTTAGATGATTATTCCCAAAATGGCTCAAAACTAACAGGTCATGTTAGTCATTATGTCCCTGGAGTAGAAGTATCTACAGGATCTTTAGGTCATGGTTTACCTATTGGTTGTGGTATAGCTTTAGCGGGAAAAAGAGATAATAAGTCCCATCGTGTATTTGTTTTATTAAGTGATGGGGAATTAGATGAAGGTTCAAACTGGGAATCATTCTTATTTGCTCCTCATCATCAATTAGATAATTTAGTAGCAATTATTGACTATAATAAAATCCAGAGTTTTGGCACAGTTAAAGAAGTTTTAGATTTAGAACCTTTAAAAGCAAAGTTTGAGGCTTTTCGATGGTCAGTTAAGGAAATAGATGGACATAATCATCAACAAATAACCGATACCTTGAAACAAATCCCTTTTACGAAAGGAATTCCTAGTATAATTATTGCTCATACTATTAAAGGTAAAGGCATCAGCTTTATGGAAAATCAACTAGCGTGGCATTATAAATCTCCTAACGCTGAACAATTAACCCAGGCTATTGCAGAATTAGAACTAAAAATATGAGAACAGCTTTTATTAAAACTTTATGCGAATTAGCCAAGACTGATGAGCGTATTTGGTTACTCTGTGGAGATTTGGGTTATTCAGTCTTGGAAAGTTTTGCTCAAAATTTTCCTGAACGCTTTGTTAATGTCGGCGTAGCCGAACAAAATATGATTGGTATTGCTACTGGGTTGGCATTATCAGGAAAAGTAGTATTTATTTACTCCATTGCTAATTTCCCTACTTTGCGTTGTTTAGAACAAATCCGCAATGATATCTGTTATCACAATGCTAATGTAAAAATAGTTTCTGTTGGTGCAGGTTTTACTTATGGTTCTCATGGCTACACACATCATGGCATTGAAGATATAGCTATTTTAAGGACTTTACCAAATATGACAGTCATTGCTCCTGGAGATCCCCTAGAAACGGAGTTAGCAACCAGAGCTATGTTAAACTTAGACAGTCCATGTTATATGCGATTAGGCAAAGCTGGAGAACCTATAGTACATCTAACGCCACCAGAATTTAACATTGGGAAAATGATTCCCGTGCAAACTGGGAAAGATGCTTTATTGATTAGTACAGGAGGAATGTTACCGATAGCCATATCTACGTCACAACAAGCACTCAATCATAACTTAAAAATTGCCGTTTGGAGTTGTCCTTTTATTTCTCCAATAGATGAAGAAAGTGTTATTCTTGCAGCCTCTCAGTTTACCTTAATTATTACTTTAGAAGAAGGAACAACTAAAGGAGGATTAGGTGGGTCTATAGCGGAAATTATGGCTGCTTTACCAAACAGACAATCTATTTTAATAATCCAAGGCACAAAAGATAAAATAGTTTCCGATGCTTATAGTCAAAAAGAAATTAGAGATTTAATGGGATTAAACCTAGAATCTATTATCAAGGAGATAGCTAAAAGAGTCGGTAATATTTGATATAAGTCGGTTTCAGAAAAACAGAACTAAACAAAAATAAAATTTTTCAGGAGGAATTAGTGAATAACATGAATAAACCTTTATTTTCAATAGTTATACCCACCAGAGAAAGACATCAAACTCTTTTTTACTCTATCCAAAGTGTTCTAGAACAGAGCTATTCTAATTTTGAATTGATTATCATGGATAATTGTAGTAGTGAAGAAACCTACAATGCAGTTCATCACTTTAATGATAGTCGGATAAAATATTTCCGATCAGATACAAGATTATGGATATGGGATAACTGGGAATTAGGTATATCTAAAGCTAATGGAGACTATATATTTGTTTTAGGAGATGACGATGGTTTAGTTCCTGATGGCATAGAGTATGCTTATAAATTATTGCAAGAATTTTCTTGTGATATTGTTTCATGGCATCGTCCTCAATATTGGTGGCCAAACGAGGAAATAACATGGAACTCTCAAAGGCTTTTTATTCACTTTTTGCCTATATTGGGTCAAACATTTCTGCATGATTCTCAAACTATATTAGAACAATTTTACGAAAACTTATATTTTGAAAATTTACCAATGATCTATAATTCTTTTGTCAGCAGAAAGATTATAGAGAAAATTAAAGAAATTTCATCAGGTAAATACATAACCAGAAGCACTCCTGCTGGTGATGTTTATTCTGGAATCGTAAATGCTCATATCGTACCTAAATACATATACACGTACAGGCCTATTTCAATTGCCGGAATTTCACCAAAGAGTTCTGGTACATCAACTGCATACTTAAGCAAACATTCACAAGTTAGAAGCTTTACCTTTAAAGAAGGTGGATTTGAGGAGAATAAATCTTTTCATCCTTCATTAATTCCGTCTCAGAGTATAGAAATTTGTGTGGCAACTACTGCAATTGATGTACATGAATTATTTTTCCCTGAGAACAATAAATTCAAGTTAAAAATACATAATTTATTGCAAGTAATGGCATCACAAATCAATAGAGATCCGAGCAGTTATGAACAGGTATTTAGAGAGATAGAAAGTTTAGCAAAAAAACATAATATTTCTTTAACGGAACTTAATATACCACCAAGAATGCAAGAAGATCCTCCTTCATTACAAGGTATTTATAAGAATGAGCAGGGAATACCAAATTTTATGGTAATTAATTGTGAAGAAATTGGGGTTTCTAATGTAGCTCAAGCTGCTAAATTAACTCAAAGCCTATTGCCTAAATTAGATCAATTAATTTTACCTGTTTTTAATTCTCATTTAAAACAAAGCTTAAAATTAAGTTCAGACCTGAAAAATAACCGAAAAATAAAAATAGCACTAGATATTTCTGTATTGGGTTTAGGTACTATTTTAGAAACAGCTAAAACAGGAGTTTTTAGAGTTACTGAATATCTTTTAAAGGGCTTGCTAAAATCATCTAATTGCCAAGTTTATTTATGTACAAGTATACCTGAATTATTTGATGCTTGTCAAAATTATATCAATGAAAATTTATCAGATGGAAATATTTATTTATTTCAGTTATCAGATTTACAATATCAAGATATAGATGTCTATCACTCTACTTATTATCCCTTACCTAGTAATATTTATTCTGCAACTAGAATCATCACAGTTTATGATTTAATTCCTATTATTTTTCCAAATCATAATTCAGAGCATATTATTAAAAATACTATTGATAGTATAGGTAGAAATGACTTAGTTTGTTGTATTTCCAAATCCACAAAACAAGATATCTCTAATTATAGAACAAATATTAACCAAGAACAATTATTCGTAACATATTTAGCGGCTGACAACAACAAATTCTATCCTTGCAATAATCAGAAATTAATCATTAAAAGTAAAGAAAAATACAATATACCAGATCAACTCTATCTTTTAAGTCTATCAACTTTAGAACCCAGAAAAAATATAGCTCATGTTATACGATGTTTTTTGAAATTAATTAAGGAACAACACATTAATGATCTTAATCTAGTATTAGTAGGTGCAAAAGGATGGCAATATGAAGAAATTTTTGCAGAAATAGACAGAAATCAAGAATTACTAAATCGAATTATTGTTACTGGGTATGTTCCTGATGAACATTTAGCTCCTTTGTATTCTGGTGCATTAGCATTCTTATATGTATCTTTATATGAAGGATTTGGCTTACCACCACTAGAAGCGATGCAATGTGGAACTCCTGTGATTACTTCTAACACTTCCTCTTTACCTGAAGTGGTGGGTGATGCGGGAGTTATGCTTGATCCACATGATGAAAAAGGGCTTTGTGATGCCATATTTAAATTATATTCTGACCCCGAATATAGAGAAAATCTAGCTAGGAAATCTGTTCAACAAGCTCAAAAATTTAGTTGGGATAAATATATTGAAGAAACTATAAAAATATATGAGTTAGCTAAAGAAACAAGCAAAAACTTACCGCTTCGCAATATTTTAATTGATGGTGTATTCTTCCAACTACTTAAAAGAGGAATTGCTAGAGTCTGGAGATCCCTGCTACAAGAATGGGCAAATACTGAATTTGCTAATCATATTTTAGTCTTAGATCGTGCTAATACTGCACCTAAAATCAATGGTATTCGTTATCGTACCATTCCCCCTTACGATTACAACAATACAGCAGCAGATAAACAGATGCTCCAGCAAATTTGCAATGAAGAAGGAGCAGACTTATTTATTTCTTCATACTACACCACGCCAATTACAACACCATCTGTATTCATGGCTTATGACATGATACCAGAAGTAATGGGAACAGATTTGAATGATCCCGTGTGGAGAGAAAAACATCACGCTATAAAACACGCATCTGCATATATAGCCATTTCCCAAAATACAGCCCGTGATTTGTCTAAATATTTTCCAAATATAGCTGTACAATCTATTACTGTTGCCCATTGTGGCGTTAGCAATGCTTTTACACCAGCCAACCCACTACAAATCAATACATTTAAACATAGATATGGCATCAATAAACCATACTTTTTATTAACAGATAATTTAGCTGATTACAAGAATCCGATTTTATTCTTAAAAGCTTTCTCAAAACTCCCCAACAGCTACGAATTTGATATTATTTTTACTGGTTTTGGTGGAGTGTTTCCACCAGAATTGAGAGATTATACCTCTGGCAGTGCTGTACATCAATTACGACTCAGTGATGAAGAATTAGCAATAGCTTACTCTGGTGCAGTAGCTCTAGTTTATCCTTCTAAATATGAAGGTTTTGGAATGCCCATAGTAGAAGCAATGGCTTGTGGTTGTCCTGTAATTACTTGTCATAATAGTTCAATGCCAGAAGTAGCGGGAGAAGCCGCTATATATGTCAAGGAGAATGATGTGGATGCAATGGCCAATGCTTTAACTTCAGTGCAGAATCATAATTTACGCACATCATTAATTACAGCAGGTTTAGCCCAGGCGCAAAAGTTTTCCTGGACAAAAATGGCAGACAAAGTAAGTTCAGCATTGATAAATGCAACTCTCTTGTCATTAAAACTCAGAGATATTAACTTAATCATCTTCCCCGATCCCACACAATCAGAACAGTCTATTTATCAAGACTTGATCAACGTCATTACCGCTTTAGAAGATCATCCTCATAGTGACAATATTACCTTACTCATCAACGCCAGTAATTTTCCTAGCCAATTTACACAAGCATTCATGGATAATTTGTGTAACCAAGATGAGGAAGAAACAGCAGGATTAGAAATTTCCCTAGTCGGTAAATTATCGCCTATGCAGTGGGAATCTCTGTTACCTCAACTGACTGCTAGAATTGTTTTAACACAGGAAGATCAACAAACACTAGAACAATTGCCAATAAATCAATTGCAATCATGTGAAGTTGAAAGTTTAAATTATCAACTATCTATTCTCTTAACAGAAAGCCTTAAACAAAACCTACGTCTGAGAGATATTAACTTAATCATCTTCCCAGAACCCACACAATCAGAACAATCTATTTATCAAGACTTGATCAACGTCATTACAGCTTTAGAAGAACATCCTGATAGTGACAATATTACTTTACTTATCAACGCCAGCAATTTTCCTAGCCAGTTTACACAAGCTTTCATGGATAATTTGTGTAACCAAGATGAGGAAGAAACAGCAGGATTAGAAATTTCCCTAGTCGGTAAATTATCGCCTATGCAGTGGGAATCTCTGTTACCTCAACTGAGTGCTAGAATTGTTTTGAACAACGAAGACCAACAAGCACTGGAACAAGTGCAACTGGAAAACTTGACATCTTACCAACTTGATAATTTAGACAATCAACAATTTTAACTGATTGTTTTTTAACTGATTGTTTTTAACTGATTGTTTTTAACTGATTGTTTTTAACTGATTGTTTGCAAACTACAGGACTGGTTTTGTATCTATGATGATTTTTTGCGGTGGAATTAGTAATGATTTGAGAAGTCTATCTTACAACCTTTGTCAAGCCCTGCTCACTCAGACTGGTAAAATAAATATTCAAGGGACTGCTTGTAATACTGCGGCGGAAATTGACGCTTATTTTAAAATCATAGGAGAACCAACACGAACAACACTGATCCAATATCAAATTCTTTCTGATTCAGCAGTAGCAAAAATCAATCAAGGTCAAGCTAAGAGTATTTATCTATATCAAGACCCTCGTCAAATTCTAGCTGCTGCTATTCATACTCCTAAAAAGAAAGAAACTTTTGAATCTCATTTCCTTCATCTTTGGCAACAATGCCTAGAAAAATACTGTAATGATGTCAATAAAACTTTATTAATTTCTCAGGAAAACTTAATTACACAACCACATTTAGAAATTGCCCGTTTAGCAACAGGTTTAGAAATTGACTTAACGGAAATTGAGATTGCACAATTATTAAAACAGCATCCTATAGAGAAACAGAATGCAGAGGAATGGCAAAAAATTCTTGATTCTCAACAATGCTTACTAATTGAAACCTTACTCAGTCCATTATTACTGAAATTTGATTATGAAACAGAGTCTAGTTTATCTCAAAGATTAGAACAACATTTACAATCAATTCAATTAGAATCTTTAATCATACAAATTGATAAAATTGTCAGTCAAATTCGCAATTTGAAGACCGAACTGCGGGAACAGTTTTATGAATCTATTGATAAACATCTTGTTACCACATTAACTGCAAGGGAGTGTTTGCAGGAAGCGGCGGAAGTTTGTCATTTGCTAGGAACAGTCTTAATCAAAAATGACTTACAAGCATCGGAAAAATGGTATTTACGCGCTCTGAGTATTCAACCTCAGTTAGCAAAATCTCACTATAATTTGGGCTTTATTTATGAAGAACAGGATGAGTGGGAAAAAGCTATTGATAATTATACTCATGCTATTACCATTAATCCCCATTATACTAAAGCTCACTATCGTTTAGGATTGATTTTTAAACGTCAAAAGGATTTTAGCCAAGGGATAGATAAATTTTCCCAAGTCTTGCAACTAGAACCGGAACATCAAGGTGCTAAATTCAATTTAGCTTTACTTTGGCACAAAGGAGAAGGTGCGGATTTTATTCAAAATCTTCTAACTGAGAAAGAGTTAGAACTGTTACCTCAACTGACAGAAGAAATTAACGACACTGGTGCAATATTGGTGAGTGAAGGCAAATTGGAACAAGCTAAACAATGTTTTCAATCTGTAATAGATTTAGATCCAGATTGTGTTTTGGGTCATTATAATATTGGTTGTGTTTTACAAAATCAAAAACACTATTCAGAATCTATATCAGCTTATCGCCAAGCTTTAAACATTGATCCTAATTATATTGATGCGCTCAAAAATTTAGGTTATGTTTATTATAAAACCGGACAAATTGATTTAGCTCAAGAATGTTTCCAAAAGATCCTGGAAATAGATCCTAATTATGCTGAAACTTATGAACTTTTAGGTTTGATTGCTGGTGAACAAGGAAAATTGTCAGAGTGCATTAATCTATTAAATGAAGCATTAAAAATTAATCCCAATAATCCTAAACTTCATTCTTGTTTTCTGTTTAATTTAAGTTCCCTCACCAGTTTTACACCCCAACAAATATTAGATTCTGCTCAATTGTGGTATCAGCAACAAGTAGTTAATCAATGGTTGCCAAATCTGACAAACCATAGAAATGATAAAACTCCCAACCGTCGTTTACGCATTGGTTATATTTCCCCTGATTTCCGTAGACATTCAGTCAGTGCATTTATTAAACCTGTCCTCCAACACCATGATCGTACCCAGTTTGAGGTTTTCTGCTATGGAGAAGTGAATTATCCTGATGCAATCACCGATGAAATTATAGATATTTGTGATGCTTGGCGTTCTACAGTTGGTCTTTCTGATTTGCAGGTAGCGGAGTTAATTCAAACAGATCGCATAGATATTTTAATTGATTTGGCTGGACATACAGCAAACAATCGGATGATGGTTTTGGGGATGAAACCTGCACCGATTCAAGCAACTTATTTAGGTTATTTTGCTACCACTGGTTTATCAAGCATTGACTATTGGATTACTGATCAAGTTCTCCATCCCCATGATACCCAGGAAAAAACCAGCGAAACTATCTGGCGTTTACCTCGTTGTTATGTTAGTTATGAACCTCTGAAAGATGCACCTGAAATGACTGAACTTCCTTATGGAAAAACGGGTGTTTTCACTTTTGCATCTTTTAATAATTTACGTAAACTCACACCAGAAACTTTTGCTTTGTGGATTGAAATTCTCAAAGCAGTTCCTAACTCTCGCTTGGTGTTAAAATGCAACAGTTCTGATGTATTTAGTCCTTTGGTGGCGGAAAAAATTCAAACTCCTTTTGTAGAACAGGGTATAGATCCGAAACGTATCTTTTTATATGGTGGATATGCTACGGATGAAGACCACCTAAATCTTTATAATCAAGTTGATTTACATTTGGATAGTATACCCTATACAGGATGTACTACAACTTGTGAAGCTTTATGGATGGGAGTACCGACGGTGACTTTAGCAGGTACTCGGAAAATGGAAAGGATGAGTGCCAGTATTTTGCATGGTATTGGTTTAGATGATTTCATTACCCATAGTGGTGTAGAGTATGTGCAGAAGGCAGTAGAATTAGCCCAAAATCCAGATTATCTGCAATCTTTACGTTCAACGATGCGGGAAAGACTTTCTTCTTCTCCTCTGTTGGATGTGAAAAACATGGCCAGCAGTTTAGAAGTAGCTTATCGCCAAATGTGGCAAATTTATATTCAACAAGAATCTACAGCAGCTAACAGCCAAAATTCTCCTATTAATTCTGCTTTTCCTGTTGATTTAGAACCTGCTGATGCTATTAATTATTATCAACAGTATCTGGAAAATCATCCTGATGATGCTCAGGCTTACTATTATTTAGGTTTAGCTTATCAAAAATTAGATGATGTAGAAAATGCTATTCCAGCTTATTTGCAAGCCCTGGCTATTAATCGTTCTTCGGCTGCAACTTATCAAGCATTAGGTACACTGTTAGAAGAACAAGAATTAACTGATCAGGCGGAAAAATATTATCGGTGTGCGCTGTTAATAGAACCAGATAATATTGAAATCAGAAGCAATTTAAAACTTTGATCAGCTCTATTTAAGGGGGGTTGGGGGGATCAATCAGTGTCATTGATGACAATAAAAAACTTTCCAAACAACCTCTAAATTAAAAACCCATGAATGAACAAAAAACCATTCCCACCGGCTACCTACGCAAAATCCATCATATTGCTTTAAACGTTGCCGATATGCAAGCATCACGCCATTTTTATGGACATATTTTAGGATTACACGAACTCACAGGCGAAGAAATTCCCGAAACATTAAAACAACTCGTTGCTGAAGGCAAAGTTGCTAATTTCATCACCCCCGATGGAACAATATTAGACTTATTTGGAGAACCAGAATTATTACCACCAGACCCCGATCCCAGTAAATCTTTTACTAGAGCATATCATTTAGCATTTGATATTGATCCCCAATGCTTTGATCAAGCTGTATCGGTAATCCGAGAAAATAATTTAGTCATAGCTTATGGACCCCTTACCCGTCCTACAGGTAGAGGGGTGTATTTTTATGACCCCGATGGGTTTATGATAGAAATTCGTTGTGATCCTCATTAAATAGAAACATGGAAAAAGTTTTAAAAGTTATCAATGACGTAATTACTAACCCACCCATACCCCATGAACCCTATAAACAATCTTTAAAAAATTGGGCAAAATATTGTTTACAAAATAAGGGTTTTATTGTCACCTATGCTCAAAATTATGATTTTGCTGTGGAAGTCAAAGGACAAGGAAAGCTGTATTTTAAGGTGACAGATAATGCAGTTGATTTGGATGATAAAATTAACTGGATAGTGTGGGATAGTGCAGCGAAAAAAGCTAGTTTTATTCCGCAAATGTTATAAATGACTGTAGGTTGGGTTAAGCGACAGCGCAACCCAACGAATTATTTAGGGGTTGCTGAGAAAGTCTTTCTGTGAGGGCATAGGAGTCAGGAGTCAGGAGTCAGGAGTCAGGAGGAGATTTGAAAATTTCTTTGCCATCTCTTGAAATCCCAAAAAATGCACACTTTTTCCGGTATACCCTTCAAAACCCTTGCACTAATTTCTGTGTTTATCAGCCTCTAACCTTTGATATATCAAGGTTTTAGGTTTATTCAGCAAACCCTATTTAGGGGTTGCTGAGAAAGTCTTTCCGTGAGGGCATAGGAGTCAGGAGTCAGGAGTCAGGAGTCAGGAGGAGATTTGAAAATTTCTTTGCCATCTCTTGAAATCCCAAAAAATGCATACTTTTTCCGGTATACCCTTCAAAACCCTTGCACTAATTTCTGTGTTTATCAGCCTCTAACCTTTGATATATCAAGGTTTTAGGTTTATTCAGCAAACCCTAATTAATTACAACGTCAACAGTCAATATTCATCAGTCAATTTGTAAATTTCTGGGATTTTTGAGAATAAAATGATTATCTTCCTTGATTAAATCACCCATACAATTAATTGATAATCGTTCTTGATAAGCCTTAATAGCTAAGATATAATCCTGATTATTGAGAACTGTTTTAATTTCTTGTAATTTCTCAAATACTGCACCTAATAATGTAATTTCTCCTCTCGGTTTATCAATTTCTGGAGTGGATATTTCCTTGACAATACCTTGAATATTAAAGTTAGGATAATTGGTGATAAATTCACTTAAAATATCAAATTGATTTCTATTTTCTACTATCTCTAATGTTTTCAAAATATCACTAATTCTTTCAGCATAGTCTCCTAAATTCTGTTGCAGAGGTAGCAAAATTTCATATTCATTAATAGAGTCTTTTTTAAATCGCCAAATTGCTCCAGCATCGTTATAAATTCTACCTGTTTCCTGCCATCCTGTAGCTTGTAGATGTGTTTGGATAATTTCAGGTTGAACTGTTTTGAGTATTTGACTATCTTTAATGGTAACTTTCATGGCAAATCTCCCAAACTAATACGTTGAATGATGGTCTGTAGTGCATCCGGTGTAAACTGATTACTACGAGGTATTTTAATAGTAACATTTGTTGTATTTGTGGTATCAGGCATTCCGCGTAATGAAACCCAATAAGCACAATATCTCAGACAAAGTTCCTCTTCTGTTTGTTTTATCCAGTCAGTGATTTTTTCGGGAACTAATACTACCACTAAAATTCTCGGAACAAGAGAATTTATCCTTAAATCATGATAATTTTTGAGAATTAGGGGATATTTAATACAGTTTTCTTCAAGAACATCTCTAGCAGTACATTTAAGTTGTAATTCTACTCTGGGAGAAAAGATTTTACCTGTACCTCCTCTGCTAATTATACCTAAATCTACACTATCATTGTCTATTTCCGGTCTATATATAGAATAACCTGCTACGGCAGCGATCGCTCTAACATAAGTAATACTAAATTGTTCTTTTTGCTGGTTGATATCCATTAAATTAGAAATTTATACTCAAATTAAAACACTCCTAATAATACCCCAAAAATTCTTTTGTCGTCTGAATCAGGATACCCCCTGGGGGAAGTCAAAAGTCAAAAGTCAAAAGTCAAAAGTCAAAAGTCAAAAGTCAAAAGTCAAAAGTCAGAAGTCAGAAGTCAAAAGTCAAAAGTCAAAAGTCAAAAGTCAAAAGTCAAAAGTCAAAAGTCAAAATTCTCAAGATTATTCTTCACTACCTCTTGACAAATTTCTGAATTTAGCCTATCATTAAATTATGGTGGGGATTTTTTTCGCCATATATAGTCATGTTATTAACAGGCTCATAGAAAAACAGATATCAAACATTCCCAAAAACTCATCAACCCAACCATTATCAAACATCCTGTTAATCCTTAAATCCTGGACATCCTGATTCTGACAAAATATTATTGTTGTCATCCAGAGCCTCCCGTGAGCATTCCCCAGCAGAGCCAGGGAACGAGGGAAGATTGATATTAACGCAACTGGGATAACAAGGTTTTCATTTTAGGAGTAGATAGCAATTTCTGAGTATCAGCAATTATTTTATCACCCCAAAGATTCTTTTTTAAAAAGTTAGTATCTGCAAAGTTTTTATCTAATTTTAATGCCGTTTCCGCTAACTGATAAGCCTGTTGTTGTTCTCCTTTAGTATATAAAGCCACAGCTAAAGCTAATATGGGTTCGGCTGATTTATTATCAATTTTCATGGCTTTTTGCCATTGTTTAATCGCTGTTTCTTTGTCTCCCTGTTCATATTTTATCAAGCCTATATTATTAACAGCAGCTAAACTATTGGCATCTTTAGCAACCGCCTGATTATATTCAGATATTGCAGCTATGTAGTTTCCTTGTTGATGATAAACAACTCCCCGGTTGCTGTAGGCTTGGGCTAAGTTAGGATTAAACTTGATAGCTTGGGTGTAATCATCTATAGCACCTTGCTTATCTCCTAATTCATAACGGACATTTCCCCGAAAGTAGTAAGCATAAGCATCGTTAGGATTAATCTTAATAACTTCGTTAAAATCTGCTATAGCACCTTGATTATCTCCTGATTGAGCTTTAGCAATTCCCCGGTTGTAGTAGGCATCGGCATAGTTAGGATTAATCTTGATAGCTAGGTTGTAATCATCTATAGCACCTTGCTTATCTCCTAATTCCTTACGGACAATTCCCCGGTTGTTGTAGGCTTGGGCATAGTTAGGATTAATCTTGATAGCTTGGGTGTAATCATCTATAGCACCTTGCTTATCTCCTAAATCATTACGGACAATTCCCCGGTTGTAGTAGGCATCGGCATCGTTAGGATTAATCTTGATAGCTTGGTTGAAATCATCTATAGCACCTTGCTTATCTCCTAAATCATTACGGACATTTCCCCGGTTGTAGTAGGCTTGGGCATAGTTAGGATTAATCTTGATAGCTTGGGTGTAATCATCTATAGCACCTTGCTTATCTCCTAAATCATTACGGACAATTCCCCGGTTGTAGTAGGCATCGGCATCGTTAGGATTAATCTTGATAGCTTGGTTGAAATCATCTATAGCACCTTGCTTATCTCCTAAATCATTACGGACATTTCCCCGGTTGTAGTAGGCATTGGCATAGTTAGGATTAAACTTGATAGCTAGGGTGTAATCATCTATAGCACCTTGCTTATCTCCTAAATCATTACGGACAATTCCCCGGTTGTTGTAGGCTAGGGCATCGTTAGGATTAAACTTGATAGCTAGGTTGTAATCATCTATAGCACCTTGCTTATCTCCTAAATCATTACGGACAATTCCCCGGTTGTTGTAGGCATCGGCATAGTTAGGATTAATCTTGATAGCTAGGTTGTAATCATCTATAGCACCTTGCTTATCTCCTAAATCATCACGGGCATTTCCCCGGTTGTTGTAGGCTAGGGCATCGTTAGGATTAAACTTGATAGCTAGGTTGTAATCATCTATAGCACCTTGCTTATCTCCTAAATCATTACGGACAATTCCCCGGTTGTTGTAGGCATCGGCATAGTTAGGATTAATCTTGATAGCTAGGTTGTAATCATCTATAGCACCTTGCTTATCTCCTAAATCATTACGGACAATTCCCCGGTTGTAGTAGGCATCGGCATAGTTAGGATTAATCTTGATAGCTTGGTTGTAATCATCTATAGCACCTTGCTTATCTCCTAAATCATCACGGACATTTCCCCGGTTGTTGTAGGCTTGGGCATAGTTAGGATTAATCTTGATAGCTTGGTTGAAATCATCTATAGCACCTTGCTTATCTCCTAAATCATTACGGACAATTCCCCGGTTGTTGTAGGCTTGGGCATCGTTAGGATTAATCTTGATAGCTTGGTTGTAATCATCTATAGCACCTTGCTTATCTCCTAAATCATTACGGACATTTCCCCGGTTGTTGTAGGCTTGGGCATAGTTAGGATTAATCTTGATAGCTAGGTTGTAATCATCTATAGCACCTTGCTTATCTCCTAAATCATTACGGACAATTCCCCGGTTGTAGTAGGCATCGGCATAGTTAGGATTAATCTTGATAGCTTGGTTGTAATCATCTATAGCACCTTGCTTATCTCCTAAATCATCACGGACATTTCCCCGGTTGTTGTAAAATGCTGCACGGGGACTGAGTTCAATGGCTTTATTTATCGCTGCTGCTGCTTCTTTATATCTTTTTAAATCACTTAAAACTCCCCGCTTCTCATTATACAAATTAGGATTATTCGGCTGGAGTTGAATCGCTTCATTGATAGCTACTAAGGCTTTATCCAGTTGGTTTGATTCTCTATAAGCTACACTTAAATAATTCCAAGCAGGAACAAACTCAGGTTTAAATTTCACTGCTAGTTCTAATGCAGTTATAGCTTCTGAACCTTTTCCACTCCAACCTAACGCCAAACCTTTGCCATAATAAGCCAGGTGAATAAACTCTGGTTTTTGCTTAATTGCTTCATCAAAAGCCTGTATTGCTTCTGGATAACGACGTAACCGCCACAGTTGATTTCCTCTTGCTAACCATTGACTGGCGGTAGTATTACTTTGAGATACATCTACTGATAAAATCGCTGTTTGAATAGACGTGACTTGTTGTGGATTTAGTTCTGGTGTTGGAGTGGTTTCTATCTTTTGTGCTGAGGTGTTCAGTCGGGTTGCTAATGCCAAAAATGTACTTACCGGAATACCCAAACTATTACCTAATTGGATAGTTTCTTGACTACTACTATTATTATCAATAGCAGCTTCTCCCTCCGTTCTGCCATGAATACCTATTACCCGCCCTTGGGAGTCTAAAACCGGTCCTCCGCTCATACCACCAAAGGTGATACTACTATAAACTAATTCATATCCTCCTGTTAAGGAACTAGCACTTTGTGATGTACCAGAACTATTAGTATTAAAATCTGATTGGGTAGTAGCTAATAATCCTCTTTCCTTACTATAAATTTGTCCCAATGTAAACCGCCAAGGTGATTTTTCTCCTAACCTGGGATAACCCGCCGTGAACATATATTCATCATCTCTTGGGTTATAATTTGCTAAGGTGGCAACTTGATAATTGTCCTGACTGGTGAATTTAGCTACTGCTAAATCTACCCCTTCTTCTAATTTAATGGTGCTGGGTTCTACGGGATATTGTTTACCATCTACTGTGAGGATTTTATAAGTATTTGCCTCGCATGATCCTACTTTATCTGGTGGTTTACAAACTACATGAGCCGCAGTTAAAACGGTGTAAATATCTCCTTGTTTAGCAATAATAATTCCTGAACCATTAGTACCGCTACTACTATCAATTCTGACGGTAATTTGTTGAGCTTTTGCTTCTAATTCTCCTAACCAACCTGTTAATGGTACTTCTGCTATTGTCTGTTTAATATCTGGGATAGGTAAATTATAAGCGGTGAGAACTTCTGGTTTAACTTGAGCTAAAACGGTTTTAATGGGTATTCCCCAACTCAGTTTTCTGAACTCTTGAATTTCTGTATTTGTGGGGCGTTTTCCGTTGGTATAAATATAAGCAGAATTGACTAAAGGATAGGAACTAATGCCATTAATTCCTATTAAATTTCCTGTATTACTAATAATTGGACCGCCACTCATTCCTTGTTGAATATCGCTGGTATAGCCAATTTCATAACCATCTTTTAAACTCGGTTGGGAGATGATTTGTTGTACTTCTCCTGTTGTCAATACTAATTTATCTTCAGATACAGCATATCCTGCGGCCATAACTGGTGTTTCTAGGTTAATATCAAAGGAGGCGATTCTGTCCGCAATTTCTGATGGTAAACAATATTGTTGATTAGATGTAAATTCTAATATAGTTAAATCAAATTGATCAAAGTTAGTATTAGGTAATATCTTAGCTGCATATTTTTGACCATCGGCTGTGATAATATTGATGTTATTAATTCTTCTGACAACGTGGGAATTAGTCACTACTAAATAAGAGTTACCTTTTCTAGCGAAAATTGTCCCGGAAGCGCCTCTTTCTTTGTCTCTGACTCTAACTGTAATTTGTTTAGCAATGGTTTCTAATTGTCGGTTTGAATAAATACCGTTTAGTGGATCTTCTGGTTGTAATTTGCACTTTTGGGATATTGGTGTAAGTTTTGTAGTTTTGATTTGGGTTTCTATTGCTGACACTGGATAGGGTAGCAGTAGTAAGCAGGAGATAATGGCAATTTGACGTTTCATAATTAGTTAAATAGTGTTTTTATTAGTAGTGGTTTACCCCCCTTAATCCCCCTTTGTCAAGGAGGGGGAGGGTTCTGACAAGGGTAGGTTTTTAATATTATCTGTGAAGGCAGGACCAGGAAGACAAGGAGGGAAAGTAGACAAGGAAGATTTTATACGAAAAATGTACTTCGGCTTCGCTCAGTACAAGGTCTGTTTAGCCTCAGTTTTTGTTACCAATTGTACATTCTAGTTACGTATTTTCTCCCTTGTCACCTTGTCTGCCTTGTCCTCCAAGTCTTGCCCTCACGACAATGTAAAATACCTACCCTTGTGAGAGGGTGGGGTATTTTGTTATTTAGAGATATTTCTGAGATATTCACCCAGATTAAAGTAAGTATTTTCACCGGAATTTTGCCAATTTAAGTCTGAAGTTCTACCTTCTCTGATTTCATTAAGTTCGGCTAAAACTGTAGTGGGATTTACACCTGGTCTGACACTAAATAAAATATTGTTTTTATTGCATTCACCAGGTTTAGCTGCACAGATAACTCCCAACCCATTCAACTTACCGGTAGTTAAATAATCTAATCGGCCTTGTTGGTGAAATTGCTGGAATTTTCTACTTACTTGTTTACAGCGTCTTTCAGGAGTCCATTCACTACTGGGAAAGGAGTCAGATTTCCAAGCAATTATGGGTACATAAGGGTTAGGTTTTTTGTCGGGAACGAAGGCCATGGTAGTGTGAACTTTTCCCGTATTACCTTGGTCAGAAATTGAACGACAAACAAAACTAACTTCTTGCTTGGGAATCTCTTGACTCAAACCGGGGTTAACACTCAGGGTAACTGTCAATGCGGTGAATGCTAAGACACTAGTTAATGCTGGTAGTTGCATAATGCTTGACCTTTGATTACTGAATTTTGGTGATTATGGCGCTACTTTCTTTTAAACTTTATAGGTGTTGGTGAGTGAAAATATGAATTTTTCTCACGCAGAGACGCAGAGGCGCGGAGTTTGAGATATGGAATTTTTGATTTTCATGTCTCAATTCAGCAAGGCTACTTGATACACACATAAATTAATTATATACTAATTTTTTGAAAATATTCAGGTGTTTACTTAGAAGTTCATTTTATGATACAATCCAATCTGATGGATCAATACTGTAACTATATCATGTATTATTTTATCTATCATGTACTATTGTACCCGACCCCACTGCCCTAGTCCCGAAAACCGTTTTCCTGACTCTCCAAATTCTCACACTAAGTCGGGAATATTTTGTCAAGCTTGTGGAATGCCCCTAATATTAAAGGGGAGAAAGGGACATTATCAAACTATTAAACCTCTGGGGAAAGGGGGATTTGGCGCTACTTTTCAAGGTATTGATTTAGATTCTGTGAATCAGCGTCAATGTGTGATCAAACGATTGAATATTAATGACAACCCGGAAATTGGTGACAAAATTGTTGAAGGAATCAAAGCAGCTTTTGATCGAGAAGCTCAGGTTTTAGAATTTTTAGGTGATAATAGCGGGAATATTCCTACTTTATATGATTATTTTTCCTTTACTGCTCCTGCTTTTGGTCAACAAGAAGAACTTGAGTTTAAATATTTAGTACAACAATATATCCAAGGTGAAGATATATCTAAGGAACTCAAAAGAAAAGGTCGTTTTTCCGAAACAGAGATTTTAGATTTTTTAAAGCAAATTTTACCGATTTTACAATTTATTCATGATCAAAATTCTATCCATCGAGATATTAAACCCAGTAATATTGTTAGAGAAACAGCCACACAAAAACTATTTTTAATTGATTTTGGGGCGGTAAAACAGGTTTTCTCCGGTCAAATAAATGTACAATCAGCTATAGTTTTTCATACAAAAGTATACGCTGCTCCTGAACAAAGACCTGAAGAAGGAATAATAGGACAAATTTATCCGTCTAGTGATTTATATAGTTTGGCTGTTACTTGTCTGGAGTTACTCACAGGTACAACTCCCGTTGATTACCTTAGCAATAATTACCAAAATTGGCGACAACAAGCTAGTAGAATTATTAGCCCTTCTCTAGCTAATATTTTAGATAAAATGCTCAAGGTTAACCCTAGACATCGGTTTCAATCAGCAGCAGAAGTGATGAAGGCTATAAATGAATCTCGAATAAGTAAACCACTGACTGAACCACCGACTGAACCACCAACAATTATTCCTAAACAACTTGAAACATTAAAGCCTTTATTGATCAAATCGGTGTTTTTGATATTGCCAATAATTGTTGGTGTGATAGGTGTTAATAGTTATTTGCGACCACCAAAAGTCGTAGAAGTAGTAGAATATGCAAAATCTGGGATTAAGTTTCAATATCCTAAAGATTGGGAAGAAACGCCAGCTATAGATCAATTAACGCGAATTGTTCCGAAAAATACGATTTCATCTTCTCTAACTCCAGAGTTTTTTATCACTACAGAGGAGTTATTCTCGTCGGAAACTTTGGAAGATTATACTAAGTTTTCTATCCAACGAATTGAAGAATCAGGACAAAATACGAAAATTATCAAATCTGAACCTATACAACTTGGTGAAACACAAGGTTATCAAGTAGTTTATGAAAGCAGAGATAATATTCACAAGGTAAATTTCCAAGAAATGCAAGTATGGATTGTTAATGGTCAAAAAGCCTATATTCTCACCTATCGCGCTGAAGATAAATTCTATCCAGAGTTTGTAAAAACTGTGGAAGACACTATAATTAAATCCTTTAAACTGGAAACAAACAAACTCTGGTAATTAGGGTTTGCTGAATAAACCTAAAACCTTGATATATCAAAGGTTAGAGGCTGATAAACACAGAAATTAGTGCAAGGGTTTTGAAGGGTATACCGGAAAAAGTGTGCATTTTTTGGGATTTCAAGAGATGGCAAAGAAATTTTCAAATCTCCTCCTGACTCCTGACTCCTGTACGGGCGAAGCATTCGGAAAATAGCCTTTTCATAAAATTGATAATTTGTCGTCCGAATGCTTCGCCCCTACGACTCCTGACTCCTGACTCCT
>NZ_JACJPT010000057.1:0-32360 GCF_014696195.1 Sphaerospermopsis sp. FACHB-1094
TCCAATCATATCATATTCGCGGCGAATAAATTCGCCGTTGGCACTTCCTCCACTGTAAGATAGCCAAGTGGCTTCCGTGCCTTTCGGCGATTTTCTTGTGAATCTTGTTCTCAGTATATTAAACGGGTAATTGCTGAAGAAGGTTTAAAAACTGCTGTTGTTAAATCCAGTGTCAGATTTCAAAGTTGTAAACAAGCTAATTTAATTCTGCGATCGCAATCTGAAGAAATAGATGAGGCACTAGAACCACCAACACAAACAGACAATCAACAAAACAGGAAACCTCAGCCAAAAACACCCCTATCATCTTGTCAGGATATTTTTGATGTTGTGGATATCAATACCTATGCCAATTTTCCAAATATAGGTCTGAAACCCAATAAAATCGTGACGATATCAATAGGGTTTCAGCGTTTTGGCGAAGGTATTGGGATATAGGAATTAATTAGACATCTTCAGAAAAGAAATTATGGAACTTATTTATGGGGGCAGGTCGAAGCTTATGGAATATATATATGTCTGATTTTTCCGTTAAATTATCGCCCATAAGCTTCGCCCCTACAACTTATGACAAATTAATACATTCTATTTTGGAGATGTCTATTGTACTGATACCGCTTGTAATTGTCCTGAATTAATCAATATTACTCCTGATTGCGGTGCTTTAGATTGTGGCGGTTGTAGTTGGTAAGATACCGGAAACGATTCCCTATTCCCTATTCCCCATTTATGATATAAATAAAACTACAGTAATTCTACTCCTAAACCGTAGATTAGTCACAGAGGTATAAAACCAGTGGGCATAGTAGTTGAAAATGTGTCTAAGCAATTTGGCAGCTTCCAGGCTGTAGATCAGGTAAGTCTAGAAATCAAAAGTGGTTCACTGGTGGCATTACTAGGACCATCTGGTTCTGGTAAATCTACACTACTGCGGTTAATATCGGGGTTAGAAATGCCGGATAGTGGTAAAATCATTCTCACTGGGAAAGATGCTACCTATCAAAGTGTACAAGAGCGAAATATTGGTTTTGTATTTCAGCATTATGCCTTATTTAAGCACTTAACCGTGAGGCAAAATATCGCCTTTGGCTTAGAAATTCGCAAAGCACCGAAAAAGAAAATACACGGTAAAGTAGAACAACTGTTAGAATTAGTGCAGCTAAGTGGATTAGGCGATCGCTATCCTTCTCAACTTTCAGGAGGACAAAGACAAAGAGTAGCCTTAGCCAGAGCCTTAGCCGTAGAACCTAAAGTATTATTACTAGATGAACCATTTGGGGCGTTAGATGCTAAAGTGCGTAAAGACTTACGTGCTTGGTTACGCCGTCTCCATGACGAAGTTCACGTTACCACCGTGTTTGTAACTCACGATCAAGAAGAAGCTATGGAAGTTTCTGATGAAATCGTAGTTATGAACAAAGGAAAAGTAGAACAAGTAGGAACACCCGCAGAAATTTATGATCATCCTGCTTCGGCTTTTGTAATGAGTTTCATTGGTCCTGTGAATGTTTTACCGAGTTCTGCCAAGATTTTTCAAAGCAGTGGTTTCGACTCAGCTAACCCAGAAATATTTTTACGTCCCCAAGATGTAATTGTCGAAAGAGATGCGAATGGTACAACTGCATCTGCTATAGTTAATCGTGTCATTCATTTGGGTTGGGAAATTCAAGTAGAATTAACCTTGGATGATGGGCAAAATTTTACTGCTCATTTAACACGGGAACGCTTTGATGAGTTAAAATTAGAACCACAAGAGCGAGTTTATGTCAAGCCCAAAGATGCAAAATCTTTCCCGCTTTATTATTCTATTTAACGTAAATTGCTAGTTCTGCAAGAAAGGCTCTCAAATCGAAGTAACAAGGATAAGTAGACAGCAAAAAAGCATGGAACACCATCATAATTCATTCTTGCTCCTGTCTCCAAGCCCTCACGAAGAGACTTTTTCAGCAAACCCTATTTAGAGGTCAACTTAACCCCAAACCCACTCCAGGAGAAGATTAATTAAAATTAAACTTTACCCCTTGCCTGTACTTCTGGAGTGGTTTTTCTGTTATTAATATAATCAATACTAAAGCAACCTATTTTATCCGGATACATCAGGGAATTGAATAGACCTCTCCGAAAAAGATGTAGGGACAATTCATGAATTGTCCCTACGAATGGGTTTCAGGTTATGCTTATGTAATTTTCGGAGATGTCTAATGGTTAAAATTGACTAAGTGTTCATTGTTCTTAGCCTGATAACTTATATGACATTTGATATCGTTGGTGCAGCTGTTGATTTTGTAAATAATACTACTAACAAAATTATTTCAGCCTTTACTAGCCAAACTCTTCTTAAACAAAACCAGATCAATTTATCCGCGACACTGCAAAAAGTTAGACAAGATCAGCGGGTAATCCAAGCAGAAATGGATTACTATCAGCGCAGAGAAGCTAGAAGGCAGGAATTTCTGCAAATTCAAGAAACAACTATTAATTCAGATAATTCGGATAGTTCAGAAATAGAAGTAACATTATTATCAGAAAGAGAAGAAAAATTACTAAGACTGAAGCGGGAAGAAATAGAGGACAGGAGTAAGTTAAGTGCATTATATCTAGATTTAAGTAGAGAAACAACTGCTAAAGAAATTGATTTGAAGCAAAAAGAAATTCAAGGGATTTTTGACCAGCAGAAATGGCCAGGCATTTTAAGTCGTGATGAAGCACAGAGAATTTTTATAGATGAACAAAAGAAACCACGGTTATTGATGTTAGTGCCTCCACCAGATATTAGCGATGACTTTCCTATATCATTCCGTGATAGTCTGAAAAAGGAAATTCGTAATCAACTAAAATTATTTTTAGAGAAATACTATCCCCTATCTGGTGATTATTGCCCAGTAGAATTTTATGGAAAATATTTTGAGCGTTCAATTTTTGATGCTGAAGTCAAACAATTAGAGACAATTTTATCGGCCGTACCCACAGCAATTATTTACACTGATATCACAGATCATGAAGTTTATTTCAATGTGAAATTTTGGGGTCTTCAAGAACCAGTATCTTTATCTTTTGAACCTTGGAACTGGGAAGAATTCAAAGAAAATATTCAGGATGATAGTAATGATGAAACCAAGAGTTTGCGAGCAATTAGGCAAACTATTGTCGTCCTACACAAGTTATTAGCAGCATTCTTGGCGGATTGGTATTATTTGAATATTGATCCAAATTATGAACCTCAATTATTTAAATTAAGTGCAGATTTTCCCACAATCTGGACTAATGAAATGTTAGAAAAACTCAGAGTTGTTATCAAAAAATATAGGGAAGTTTATAACTATGAATTGAAAAATTTAGTATTTCTTCAAATAGAAAAACCAATAATTTGGCGTTGTGTCAATACTCTTTATGGTCATTCAAATTATGTTTTTTCTATAGCTATCAATCCCCAAGGAAAAACTTTTGCCAGTGGTAGTGCAGATAAAAGTATTAAAATTTGGGATATCCAAACGGGAGAACTTCTGCAAAACTTAACGGGTCATTCCAACTATGTTTCCTCAATAGCCTTTTCTGCTGATGGAAACATCATTGCTAGTGGCGGCTATGATAAAACTTTTAAGCTATGGTATGCTCTGAGTAGTAAAACATTCATTGAGCATTCTGGTTGTATAACTTCAGTTGTTTTTGCTCCTAATGGTAATTTGTTGGCAACCGCAAGTATGGATAAAACTATCAAATTATGGGACTTAAACACTGAAAAATTAATATATACTATCACTAAGCATAAAAATTATATTAATTCTCTTGTTTTCAGTGGAGATGGACAAAAGTTAATTAGCTGTGATGCTGACAAGACTATCAAAATATGGAATACCCAAAAAGGTTCAGAAATAAATAGTATTACTGAACATTCAGATGTGATTAATACTATAGCTATTAGTCCTGATAATCAAATTTTTGCTACTGGTAGTCATGACAATACAGTTAAACTTTGGTCTCTGTCTACAGGAGAACTGATTCATACCTTTGATGGTCATACAGATGCAGTCACAAGTGTTGCTTTCAGTCCTGATGGAAAAATTCTAGCTAGTGGCAGTAGTGACAATACAATTAAGCTGTGGCATCTGTATAGTCAAGAACTGATAAATACTCTTTCAGGACATTTATCAACTGTTCATTCTGTAGCTTTTAATGTTGACGGAAATAAGATAATTAGTGGTAGTGCTGATCATACAATCAGGATTTGGCAGTCTGAGCAATAACCTAATATAGCAGGAGTCAAGAGTAAAACCCTCTTCACTGCTATAAAAAACTGTAGCGTTTACTCCTACATTTATTATATTTGGGAAAATAGGACAATAAATTTGGAAAGCGGGTGATGGGACTCGAACCCACGACATTCTGCATGGGAGGCAGACATTCTACCACTGAATTACACCCGCAGATTACAAGTATGGAAATTTAGTCTATGGGCTATTATATCATAAATTCCGCGAAAATCAGTAACGGATTTTTCTAGAACAAATAGGAGGGAAGAGACACAAGACAGTTAATAGCAAAGGATGATAACTTATAAATGAAATTCTTGGGTTGCTAGGAAAAATTGAGATAGATAATGTAAACTTAATCCAATGGCAGTCAGAAGCACCAAAGTCTCTGAGTATAGTAACTTGGTTATTTATTCGATGCGCTTCATAAACGTGAAAAGTTTTATCTTTTTTAGAGTTAGAAAGCGATCGCCCCTTTAACTGGTAAGATAAAGGATTTACATTGAACGAAATTGCAACAGATAAACATGATTATAAAAAATATATACCCTGAGAATCCTCTAATCCTCTATGTTCAATACCACTGAAATTATCATTGATGCTTTTGTAAATCAACTGCGAGAAGGTTATCGACGTACCTACGGCGGTTTAAAAACTGATTATCAAGACATCATAGCTTGGGCTGGTAACATGGCTTTGGAAAACATCGCCAACAGTGATGCTTTATATCACAATGTGGAACACTCTGTTCTCGTTACCCTCGTCGGACAAGAAATTTTGCGTGGTAGACACATCCGAGAAGGAGGAGTTTCCAGCGAAGATTGGTTGCACGTGATTATCTCCTTATTGTGTCACGATATTGGTTATGTCAAAGGAGTTTGCCGCGAAGATCAAGAAGCAGAAAGTTTATATGCTACAGGACAAAATGGCAACATGGTTGCTCTTCCTCCTGGTGCTTCTGATGCTAGTCTCACACCCTATCATGTAGATCGGGCTAAACTATTTATTGATGAAAGATTTGGTGGACATCCTTTGATAGATTCGGAAGTGATCAAGAACAATATTGAACTAACCAGGTTTCCAGTTCCTAGAGCCGATGATCATCAAGATACCACTCATTTTGCCGGCATAGTACGTGCTGCTGATTTGATTGGGCAATTAAGTGATCCCCGTTACCTGAAAAAAATTACAAGTTTATTTTATGAATTTGAAGAAACCGGAGTAAATAAAGCTTTAGGTTATAAAAATCCTGGAGACTTACGCAAAAACTACGCCAAATTTTACTGGAATGGTGTCTATCCTTATATCAAAGAAGGATTGCGTTATCTAGGACTGACACAACAAGGAAAACAAGTTTTAGCTAATCTTTATGCTAATGTGTTTGTGGTCGAACATGAAAAACAGAATGAGGAAATAAGGTATTTAGCTGAACAGTTAAATGGTTAAATCACTAAATTTATGTAGCTTCTATTTCAGGCTGGTAATGGGTAATTGGTAGTTGTGAAATTAGCCACTCTTAACTTTTACTTGATCTATAAATAGAAACTTACATACATTAGAGATTTAGCTGAATGAATTACTAACTCTATTAATTATCATTCATTGTTTTGTAAATAAGTTTTGTCAAAAAAATTATGAATTGGTTGCAAAAACTCAAAAAAAATTCCTTAGCAAGATTTGGGGCAATTATACTATTAGTGTTCTATTTAGCAGTCATTGGGGCTGACTTTATCGCACCTTATAATCCTTATGATTCACAGCCAAATGGTTCGCTATTGCCACCTACCCGCATTTATTGGGTTTCTCCAGAGGGTAAATTTATCGGACCCCATATTTATCCAACAATTCAAGGAGATACAAATCTAGAAACAGGGGAACGTAAGTTAATTGTAGATTTTAAACAGCCTTCACCTTTGGCTTTATTTGTTTCCGGTCCAGAATATAGATTATTTCAACTCAGTTTACCCCTACCTACCAAATGGGATGAAGTTACTATTATTCCTGGTATTCCCCTAAATTTGCATTTATTTGGTTCTACAGGTGAAGCCAAATTTAATATTTTAGGTACTGATGAACAAGGACGGGATCAATTTAGCCGTCTGCTTTATGGTGGTAGGATTAGTTTATTTATTGGGATTTTTGGCATCATCATTACCTATCCTTTGGGTTTAATAATCGGTGGTATTTCTGGTTATTTTGGAGGTGTAATTGATAGTGTGATTATGCGTTTAGCAGAAGTGTTAATGACTTTTCCCAGCATTTATTTGTTAGCAGCATTATCAGGAGTTCTCAGCCCTCAATTAACCAGTACACAACGCTTTTTATTAATAGTTGTAATTACTTCTGTGATCAGTTGGGCAGGTTTAGCTAGAGTAATTCGTGGTCAAGTTTTATCAATTAAAGAAAGAGAATTTGTCCAAGCATCACTGGCAATGGGAGGTAAGCCAATTTATATTATTCTCCGTCATATTTTACCCCAAACTGCCACTTATGTAATTATTTCTGCTACTCTGACCATTCCGAGTTTTATTGGTGCAGAAGCAGTGTTAAGTCTGATTGGTTTAGGTATTCAACAACCTGATCCTTCTTGGGGAAATATGCTTTCTTTAGCTAGTAATGCTTCAATTTTAGTCTTACAACCTTGGCTAGTTTTATCACCTGCTATTTTGATTATTCTGACTGTTTTATCATTCAATTTATTAGGTGATGGGTTAAGAGATGCCCTTGATCCTCGCAGTTTGCAAAGGTAGGTAAAGATCAACAACAAATTTCATCTGGATGAAGTATAAAAGGGCGGGCAAGATGCCCACCCCACAACACTAAAAATCATCAAAAACAGAATTACAAACCAAATGATATAACTAGCAAATTGGGTTAATATCTAATTCGCGGATCTACATAAGCATTAAGAATATCAATCAAAATACTCGCAGTCACAACAATTGCCCCAAAAAATACTAAAATACCCTGCACTGTAAAATAATCCCGTTCAGAAATAGCTTGATATAATCTATTTGCTAATCCTGGCCAAGAAAATGTTACTTCTGTTAAAATTGCCCCTCCCAATAGGGAAGCAAATGTTAATCCTAAGACTGTAATTACAGGTATTAAGGCATTCTTTAAAGCATGGGATATTAAAATCTTATTTTCCGGGATTCCTCGCGCCCTAGCTGCTTCTACATAATCAGCTTTTAATGTTTGTTTTAAATTCACTCTCACAATACGTTCAAAAATACCACTGAGCAAAATTCCTAAAGTGATACTGGGTAAAGCTAAATGATGTAAAGCTGTGAAAAAATTACTCACATTTCCATTTAATAAACTATCAATTGTATATAAACCAGTAAGAGTTGGAGGTGGGGAAATATTAGGAGGAAAACGATTAGAATTAGGAAACCAACGTAATTGAACTGAGAATATTAATTGTAATAACATTCCCGCCCAAAACATGGGGAGTGCATAGGTAATAATGCCAAATAAACGCCCACCAACATCAAAAGAAGTACCGGGACGAGAGGCGGAAAGTGTACCTACTAAAATTCCCACAATTAAAGCTACCAGCATACTACAAACGGCTAATTCTACTGTAGCTGGAAAATGTTGGCTGATAATTTCCCACACATTTTGACCGCGACTGGTTAAGGAAGTTCCTAAATCAAAACGTAGTATATTTCCCAAATAATTGAGATATTGTAACCAGATAGGTAAATTTAAACCTAGTTGTTTTCTGAGTTCTTCCTTAGCACTTTCTGGCGCACGTCCACCAAGAATTGCATCTGCTGGATCTCCAGGAGTGGCTCTTAATAATAAAAAAACAATGGTGATAATAGTTAATAGTTGCAGTGGTGCAAATAGCAACCGAGAAACTATGTAATATTGTAAGGCTTTAGAACGGGACATATTTATTAGGAGTCAGGAGTTCAGGAAGTTCAGGAGTTCAAGGAGTTGAAGGAGTCAGGAGTCTTAGGGGCGAAGCATTCGGGCGACTAATTGTAAATTTTTGTCCCAGGCTATTTTCCGAATGCTTCGCCCGTACAGAAGTCAGGAGTCAGGATAAATATAACTAATGACTAATGACTAATGACTAATGACTAAGAACTACTTCTTAATTGTTCTGTAAATCAAGTTTTGAGTAGGATCAAGTTTGACATCTGTTACGCCTTTTTGGGCAAATACATAATCTTTGTTTTGCCATAGGGGAACGTAAGGAACATCAGTTAAAACTAGATTTTGAATGTCAGTAAAGATTTTCTTTCTCGTTTCTGGGTTTTGTTCTTGACGTTGTTGATCAATGAGTTTATTCATTGTTTCACTATAGTAAAAAGAACCCTGAGTTTGACTTCCACCATCTTCACAACCTTTAGCTTCTGAACCTTTTTCACAGGATAAAAATGGTTGTACATAATTATCTGGATCTAAAAAGTCTGGATACCAGTCTAGCAAAGCGATGGGATATGAACCTTTGGAAATTTCTTTGAAAAATGTTGCCCCTTCTACGGTTTTAACTTCTAGTTGTAATATCCCGTCCATTTTAGTATCAGCTAAGGATTTTAATGTCTGTGCTGCTAAACTCCGGGTGGGTGAACTTGCAGGATACCAAACTTGAATTTGGGCGGGTTTTTCTTTGGAAAAACCTGCGGTAGTTAACAATTTTTTCGCTTCTTCAAATTTACCATCACCATATTTCTCTTTAAATAATGGTTGGGAAACATTGAAGGTTGTGGGAATCATGCTATAAAGTGGATCTGCTTGACCATATAATACCCGTTCATTTAATAATGGACGATCAACGAGTGAGGCGATCGCACTTCTCACTTCTGGTTTATCTAATGGTTGTTGATTTCTGTTCAACACCATATAACTAACTACACTACCTTGAGCAGTGATAGCTTGCCAATCTCCTTTTTTCGCACCATCTTCTAAACTACGAATTTGATCTGGTTGTAAAGATAAATAAGCAACATCAACTGCACCAGTTTTAAAAGCATTAAATAAATTCACTGGACTGGTTTGAATTTGCACATTAACACCTTTATTTGCTGGTTTTTCTCCCCAATATTTCTCAAAAACATCCAATCTTAAAGAATCTGTACCATACTGGGCTAATTTATAAGGACCAGTTCCTACAAAGGTATTAGGTTGAAATTTCCCCGCACCAAGTTCATAAGCTTTAGGTGAAACTGGACACACTCCAGAAAATGCTAATAATGCGGGAAAAGCCGCAAAGGGTTTTTTCAATTTAATTGTAAGTTCATAGTCCCCTGTAGCTTTCACGGATTCAATTGTATCGGAAAGTAGAAAAGATGGTTTACCTTTATTTTCGATAAAACGCTGGATACTAAATGCCATTGCTTTAGCGTTAAAAGGTGTGTCATCGTGAAAAACTACTCCTTCCCGTAGGGGAATGGTGTATGTTAAACCATCTTCACTAACTTTAGGTAAAGCTGTGGCTAGTTGGGGTTTAATTTCTGTACTACCTGGTTCATAAGTATATAGGCGATCGCTCATATTAAAGACTAAACCCAAGGATGCTAACTCATAAGCATCAGCAGGATCAAGGGTTCTCGGTTTTGCTGTTGTCCCGATAGTAATCCTACCATCACTAGCAGGAGTATTCACCGCACCAGGACTAGGTGGTGTAGTTGGTTGGGGACTTGGAGTACAGCTTACAGCCAGCAAGAAACACAAGGAGAACAACGACAGGAATTTTGTTACCTTACCCCACCGTCTTATAGACCTGAAAAACCCAGTTATCAACATTAATTTTTCTAAAATCAGCAGTTAATCATTTTAATATATATGTTATATTTATAAGCTGTTTTTCATATCAAAGATTTTCATCCTTGTAAAACTTGAGCAGCAGTCAACTTGAGTTCTGGAAATATGGGAGAAACTATCAAGCTGTCATTTTCATACACCTGCTCGTCATAAAATGTTACCTTTGTTATTACAAATAATTGTTGGTTCTACATCTGCAATAACCCGATCTACTAAATTATCTAGGTCTTGACTTGCTTGCTGAGTAGTAATTGCATCCATTTTATCCTCCTTTATTTGTTGAATAGTGGTTGAATTATAGCCTATAAATTTCAGCATTAAAATCAAGGACAGGAATGTGTAAATCTCGTCAATATAAGTTATGTTATTTTTCAACAAGCGATCGCCATGGAAATCATAGTCCTAATTTTATACCAAACGAACAGCTTTATTGTATATTTAGAATAATTTAAGCTTAACCAGTGCCTCAGATGATAAATAGTAGCATTGTGGGCATGAGTAGGGATATCTGATGCAAAAACTAGCTAATCACATCTATTTAGGAGCTTGCAAAGAGTTCCATCAATAGTTACACTTTTTAAAATATTCTCATTTTTGCTGATCGCCAAAACAGCTACTTCCTGAAAGTCACGAACTCAGGGAATTAACTTGTGACAGCGAATAAGCGATAATAAACTACAGAGTAATCTGTGGTTAAACTCAAGACTGGCAATAACAAAAACTCAGAGAGACTTCTGGGTGGTAGTTTACCTCCCTCAGAACCTCAGTAAGAAAATTGCTTTGTAAACAAACTAACTCTTCGAGGAGGAGCGTAGTCGATGGGACTACCCTGGTACCGAGTACATACAGTGGTTCTGAACGATCCAGGCCGACTGATTTCTGTACACTTGATGCACACAGCCCTAGTTGCTGGCTGGGCTGGTTCAATGGCGCTTTACGAACTGGCTGTTTACGACCCCAGTGATCCAGTTCTCAACCCCATGTGGAGACAAGGGATGTTCGTACTTCCCTTTATGTCACGTTTAGGCGTAACCGAATCCTGGGGCGGCTGGAGCGTCACCGGTGGCACAGCAGTAGATCCTGGCTTCTGGTCATTTGAAGGCGTTGCTGCTGCTCACATCGTTCTTTCTGGTTTATTATTCCTAGCAGCCGTTTGGCACTGGGTTTTCTGGGATTTAGAACTATTTAGAGATCCCCGCACAGGCGAACCCGCCTTAGACTTGCCAAAAATGTTTGGCATCCACCTGTTCTTATCTGGTTTACTTTGCTTTGGTTTCGGTGCTTTTCACTTAACCGGTCTATTTGGACCTGGGATGTGGGTTTCCGATGCTTACGGTATAACTGGTAGCATCCAACCAGTAGCACCAGAATGGGGACCAGCCGGGTTTAACCCCTTTAACCCCGGTGGTGTTGTAGCTCACCACATTGCAGCTGGTGTAGTTGGTATTATTGCTGGTTTATTCCACCTCACAGTTCGTCCTCCCGAAAGGCTCTACAAAGCCCTACGGATGGGTAACATTGAAACCGTACTTTCCAGCAGTATCGCTGCGGTATTCTTCGCTGCTTTCATAGTTGCTGGTACTATGTGGTACGGTAACGCTACCACCCCCATCGAACTGTTTGGACCTACCCGCTATCAGTGGGATCAAGGTTACTTCCGTCAAGAAATTCAGCGCCGTGTGCAAAATAGTGTTGCTAACGGTGCAAGCTTGTCCGAAGCTTGGTCACAAATCCCCGAAAAATTGGCCTTCTACGACTATGTAGGAAATAGCCCCGCTAAAGGTGGTTTATTCCGTACCGGTCCAATGGTTAAAGGCGATGGTATTGCCCAATCTTGGCAAGGTCACGCAGTCTTCACAGATGCAGAAGGACGCGAACTCACAGTACGTCGTCTACCTAACTTCTTTGAAACCTTCCCTGTAATTTTGACCGATAAAGATGGAGTTGTCCGCGCTGACATTCCTTTCCGTCGGGCAGAATCTAAATACAGCTTCGAGCAAACAGGCGTTACTGTTAGCTTCTACGGTGGTGATTTGAATGGTAAAACATTCACAGATCCCGCCGATGTGAAGAAATATGCTCGTAAGGCTCAAGGCGGCGAAATCTTTGAATTTGACCGCGAAACCTTAAACTCTGATGGTGTATTCCGTACATCTCCCAGAGGTTGGTTTACCTTTGGTCACGCTGTCTTTGCGCTCTTGTTCTTCTTTGGTCACCTCTGGCATGGTTCTAGAACCATCTACCGCGATGTATTCGCAGGTGTGGAAGCGGATCTAGAAGAACAAGTAGAGTGGGGTCTGTTCCAGAAATTGGGTGACAAGACCACTCGTGTTCGTAAGGAAGCTTAAACAAGCATGAAGTAAAAAGTATGAAGTTTTATGACTTCATGCTTTTTACTCTGCTTGGTAAACTAAAATTACTGGCTGGATAGGCAGGAAATCCTAATATGGAAAGCGTTGCATACATTTTGATTTTGACCCTAGCAATAGGTGTTCTCTTTTTTGCGATCGCATTTCGCGAACCTCCCCGCTTTGAGAGAAAAGAGAAAGACTAAGAAGTTAAACACTGTCAGCGGTTAGCTTTCAGCTATCTCAGACTTAACACTTTTTTAAGTAAGATTCAAATCCGTTGCTGCATATTTATGTGGCAACGGATAATATTTTGATATAGTGCTGACTGCTGACTACTGACCCCTAACTTGCAAAAAGTGAAAAAAATTTTGGGATATGATATAATATCATATCTGGAAGATAATATGTGTGAACCTAGCTCTTCTGCGCTAGGATTAACAAGGATGTAAGTGTAGACTTATTTAAAAGCCCTCGCATATACATCATTAATTGTGACAAAAACTTACGGAGACTAGAACCAGGAACAAAACAGCATGGTCAATCAGAATTTAACCGCTACAGAAATTGGATTTACTCACGAAGATTTCGCTGCTCTACTTGATAAGTACGATTATCACTTCAGCCCTGGTGATATAGTACCAGGTACAGTGTTTAGTATAGAGCCGCGCGGCGCTCTGATTGACATTGGTGCTAAAACAGCAGCATACATACCTATACAGGAAATGTCTATTAACCGGGTTGATGCCCCGGAAGAAGTCTTACAATCAAACGAAACACGGGAATTTTTCATCCTCACTGATGAAAACGAAGATGGTCAGTTAACCCTGTCCATTCGTCGTATTGAATACATGAGAGCATGGGAAAGAGTACGGCAATTACAGGCAGAAGATGCTACTGTCCGTTCTGGTGTGTTTGCTACTAATCGTGGGGGCGCATTGGTACGCATTGAGGGACTACGTGGTTTTATCCCCGGTTCTCATATTAGTACCCGCAAACCAAAAGAAGAATTGGTAGGGGAAGAATTACCCTTAAAATTCCTAGAAGTAGATGAAGAACGTAACCGTTTGGTTCTCTCCCATCGTCGGGCGCTGGTTGAGCGCAAGATGAACCGTTTGGAAGTGGGAGAAGTAGTAATTGGTACTGTTCGTGGTATCAAACCCTACGGTGCATTTATTGACATCGGCGGTGTTAGCGGACTACTCCACATTTCTGAGATTTCCCACGAGCATATTGACACACCTCACAGCGTCTTCAATGTCAATGATGAATTGAAAGTCATGATCATTGATTTGGATGCAGAAAGAGGACGCATTTCGCTGTCTACCAAGCAGTTAGAACCAGAACCCGGTGATATGATCAAAAACCGCGATTTGGTCTATGATAAGGCGGAAGAAATGGCAGCTAAGTATAGGGAACAAATGTTAGCTAAACAGCAAGGTATAGCTGTTGCACCAGCGGAAGCAGCAGAAGCTGCACCAGTTGAAGGAGTAGAAGCTGTAGCTGAAGCAGAAATTCCACCAGCAACTGAAGTTGAAGAGGAAATTCCAGCAGCTATTGAAGAGTAATATATCTGTAGTTGTGATTATTTGCAACAAAGTATTTAATAAAGAGGGAATATCCCTCTTTTTTTGTGTTCATAATTTTAGGACTAACGCCAGGCTTACTTAGACTTCTCTCAGTACAAGTCGCTCACTTACCACTGAATCTTATAGCGAAACCTTACACCTATTTTCTTTTTTATCACCCTCAGGACTCAAACCCTTGCGTAGATAAGGTCAATACATCAATCAAATAACCAAAAACGCCTGGAAACCAAATATACCAATAAACTAATCAAAACCATGTCAAAGTCAATTGGGGTATAGGTTTGAGCCTATTTTATTAGTGTTTTTTGCCTAATTCCCCTTATGTAAGAGTGAGAATGTGGTTACAATTCTCAGAATAAATTATCAGAATATTTTATTAGAAACAGTAAGAGTGTTATTGTTGTATATACAAGTATGAAGTGATAATATTACCATTAAGTGTATAATATAGACTTAATTAATACTCATAATTAAATTTATAGAAAGCTAACTATGAGTATTAACACTTTCATAAATATCTTAATTGATTATAAAAGTTTATTTTTGAAGTACAAATTATATGACTCAAATGAATCTAAGTAAAGTGCAGCAATTCTTAAAATTTACATTTTGCATCTTGCTGTCATTAATTATGAGTATGACAGAAATTAGTATCCCTATCCCTGGTTTGTCTTTTCATACTGTCATATCAGCTAGAGCTTTAAGCAATTCTGCGTTATCAGATAATTTTTATGTTAAAGCTCCCTTATTATCTGATAATTCTATTTTTCGGGCTTCTTTAAAATTGCTATTTGATTTATCAAAAAATTTACAAATTAATTTCAATCCAAGTTTAATAAGCTATTTAGCACCAACAATTAATCTTGCGCCTTCCCTATCTTTAATAGGTAACGTTAATTTCGTTGTGGATAAAGTAGAAATTAATTTTATCAAGAATAACTATAAAGAATCTGATCCTATATATAGTTCATTATCTTCCTATGAAAATGGTGTAAAAGCCATAGAAGATAATGATGATGATGAAGCAATTAAATATTTTAATTCAGCATTAGCTAAAAACGCAAATTTTGCAGAAGCCTACGTAGCATTAGGTCAAATTTATTCTAAACTAGGTGATTTGCAAACAGTAATGGAATATAAAACATTAGAAGAAGGTATTGATAATCATAATACAAAAAGGTATTTGCAACAAGCCAAAAGATATCATGAACAAGCAAAAAAATATCAGGAAAGAGCAATAGAAAATTATAATAAAGCAATAGAAGTTGACCCCAAACTAAAACATATTAACGAGGATAAAATTAGATATATTGATCCATTGCTGGGAAGAGCCACTGTTTATGTTAAACTGGCAGAATATGAAAAAGCTCTCGATGATTTCAATACTGCAATTGACCGTAACCCAAACCTTGCGAATGGTTATATAGGTCGTGCTGCTATCTATATTCAACAGGGAGAACTTCACAAAGCACTTGCAGATTTGAACGAGTTAATTATATACCGTGATCCTAAACATCCAGTTGCAAATTTTAAACTCGGTTCTATTAATGCAGAATTAAAAAATTATCAAGACGCAATTCAAAATTTTACTAAAGTAATTGATAATAAGAGCCAAGATGCAGCTAATTATTATGCTGATGCTTATTATAAAAGAGGTATAGCTAACTTAAATTTAAAAGAATATCAAAAGGCAGTCAATGATTTTAGGGAAGCGATTAAACTAGATAATAATTATGTGGAAGCCTACTATAACCAAGGAGTTGCTTTAGCTGCTTTAGGTGACTACACAAAAGCTACTGAATTTTGTCAGCAAGCACTAAATCTTAACCCTGATTTTACAGAAATTAGTAATCCATCATGTACTACTCGTTATAATCTTCATCATGAAGGGATGTTTGCTGCTGTTAATTCAGTGGCTATTAGTCCTGATGGAAAAATCCTTGCCAGTGGTAGTGATGATAAAACAATTAAATTGTGGAATATAGCAACAGGAGAAGAAATTCAAACTCTTACTGGTCATTCAGGTTCGATTCGGACTATTAGTTTTAGTCCTGATGGAAAAATCCTTGCTAGTGGTAGTAGTGATAAAACAATTAAATTGTGGAATATAGCAACAGGAGAAGAAATTCAAACTCTTACTGGTGATTCAGGTTGGATTTGGACTATTAGTTTTAGTCCTGATGGAAAAATCCTTGCTAGTGGTAGTAGTGATAAAACAATTAAATTGTGGGATATAGCAACAGGAGAAGAAATTCAAACTCTTACTGGTCATTCAGATTGGATTCGGACTATTAGTTTTAGTCCTGATGGAAAAACCCTTGCTAGTGGTAGTGATGACAAAACAGTTAAATTATGGGATATAGCAACAGGAGAAGAAATTCAAACTCTTGGTGGTCGTTCAGATTCGATTCGGACTATTAGTTTTAGTCCTGATGGAAAAATCCTTGCTAGTGGTAGTGATGATAAAACAATTAAATTGTGGAAGATAGAACCACTGAAAACTATTACTATTACTGGTCATTATGCGCCAATTACAACTATTTCTTTCAGTCCTGATGGAAAAATCCTTGCTAGTGGTAGTGATGATAAAACAATTAAATTGTGGGATTTGCAAACCGGCACAAAAATCATGACACTTTATGGTCATTTATCTTTTGTAGAATCACTTGCTTTCAGTCCAGATAGTCAAACTCTGGTAAGTGGTGGTTATGATAAAACCGTAAAAGTATGGTCATTATCGGATTTATTCAATTGAAAGAAAAACCAATAAGGTGATTAATTAAATTGTGAATTAGCAAAATAACAGAGGTTACATGATAACTATCAAATGTGGTGACATCACCTTTTCCGATATTCAAGCGATTTTATTTGACAAAAATGGTACATTGGAAGACTCAGAAACCTATTTGCGATCGCTCGGACAAAAAGCAGCACGAATCATAGATGCACAAATTCCCGGTATTGGCGAACCATTATTAATGGCTTTTGGTATTAATGGTAATATACTAGATCCTGCTGGTTTAATGTCTGTAGCCAGTCGCAAAGAAACCGAAGTAGCTGCTGCTGCATACATAGCTGAAACCGGAAGAGGGTGGTTTGAATCTTTAAAAATTGCTCGTCAAGCTTTAGTAGAAGCTGATCAATATGTGAGTCAAACTCCCGCACCTCTTTTTCCTGGTGTCTTAGATATTTTAAGATCACTATCAGCAACAGGATTAAAACTGGGTATTCTTTCAGCCGCAACCACTGGGGAAGTGCAAAAATTTGTCATCACTCATCATCTCAGAGATTACCTGCAATTAGAAATGGGAGTTGATGAAGGTCCGAGTAAACCGGATCCAATATTATTTTTACAGGCTTGCCAAACTTTAGGCATACCACCGGGAGCTACTTTGATGGTAGGCGATTCAGTGGGTGATATGCAAATGGCGCGTCATGCTAAAGCTGCCGGTTGTATTGGTATTACTTGGGTTAATAATACAGATAATGTTAAAGGTGCAGATGTGGTAATTAATCAACTTAATGAAATTCAGATTTTAGAAGCATAGAAAATCAAAAGTCAGGAGTCAAAAGTCAGGAGTCAGGAGTGGTAGGGGCGAAGCATTCGGGCGACAAATTATCAATTTTTCTCCAAGCCTATTTTCCTGTAAGGGCGAAGCATTCGGGCGACAAATTATCAATTTTCTGAACAGGCTATTTTCCGAATGCTTCGCCCCTACTTCGCCCGTACAGGAGTCAAAACAAAAAGTATCTTTGCGCCATTGGTAAAACCGTTGCAGGTTCACAGGTTAATAATTCCCCATCTGCACGAACTTCATAAGTTTCTGGATCTACTTCAATTTGCGGTAAGGCATCATTTAATTTCATATCTCGCTTAGTAATTTGTCGAGTTCCCGAAACCGCAACAATTGATTTTTTTAAGCCTAACATTTGGGGAATTTCTCTTTCTAAACCGACTTGAGAAATAAAAGTTAATGATGTTGCATGACGCGCACCGGCAAAACTACCAAACATAGGACGAGTATGCACAGGTTGAGGTGTGGGAATACTAGCATTAGCATCACCCATTTGTGACCAAGCAATCATTCCCCCTTTAATAACTATTTCTGGTTTGACACCAAAAAACGCAGGTTGCCATAAACACAAATCAGCAATTTTTCCCTCTTCCACAGAACCAACATAGTCAGCAATACCATGTGTAATGGCTGGGTTTATTGTGTATTTCGCAACATATCTTTTAGCGCGGAAATTGTCTGACCTCTCCCCCAACCCCTCTCCTACAAGGTGAGGGGAGAGTGTTCCCCGTTGAACTTTCATTTTATGGGCAGTTTGCCAAGTTCTAATTATTACCTCTCCTACTCTTCCCATTGCTTGAGAATCGGAAGCAATCATACTAAACGCGCCTAAATCGTGCAGAATATCTTCAGCAGCGATAGTTTCTCTACGAATACGGGATTCAGCAAAGGCAACATCTTCAGGAATACTAGGATCTAAGTGATGACATACCATTAACATATCTAGGTGTTCATCTAAGGTATTAAACGTATAGGGACGGGTGGGGTTAGTAGAAGATGGTAAAACGTTGGTTTGTCCACAAACTTTAATAATATCCGGTGCGTGTCCTCCCCCAGCGCCTTCGGTGTGGTAGGTGTGAATAGCACGATGTTTAAAAGCAGCGATGGTATCTTCTACAAAACCGGCTTCGTTTAATGTATCAGTGTGAATTGCTACTTGTACATCATATTCATCGGCAATGGTTAAACAAGTATCAATAGTTGCAGGGTTTGTTCCCCAATCTTCATGGAGTTTTAAACCTATTACCCCGGCTTCTACTTGTTCTCTCAGAGCTTGGGGCTGACTGGTGTTACCTTTGCCTAAAAATCCCAAGTTAACAGGGAAAGCGTCAGCAGCTTGCAGCATTCGGTAAATATTCCATGGTCCTGGTGTGCAAGTTGTGGCATTTGTTCCCGTAGCTGGTCCTGTTCCTCCACCGATCATGGTTGTGATACCGGAGGCGATCGCTACTTCTATTTGTTGGGGACAGATAAAATGGATGTGGGTATCTATTCCCCCTGCGGTGAGTATCATTCCTTCACCGGCTAAAGCTTCTGTTCCCGGTCCAATAATAATATCTATATTATCTTGAATATAGGGATTTCCGGCTTTACCAATTTTATAAATTTTACCATCTTTAATGCCGATATCTGCTTTTACAATACCCCACCAATCGAGAATCAAAGCATTAGTAATTACTAAGTCTACAGCACCATCGGCGTTAGAAATGGGAGATTGTCCCATGCCATCTCTAATTACTTTACCACCCCCGAATTTTACTTCATCACCATAAGTTGTAAAATCTCTTTCTACTTCTATAAATAGTTCAGTATCTGCTAGTCTGATTTTGTCGCCTACTGTTGGTCCGTAGGTGTCAGCGTAGGCGCGGCGGTTCATTCTGTAGGGCATTTTTTTTATCCTTTTTTTATCACGCAGAGGCGCAGAGGCGCAGAGAGAGGTTTAAGAGAGAGGTTTAGAGTTTTCCGTTTATTTTGTTGTTGAATCCGTATATTTGGCGACTACCAACTAGGGGAATAAGGGTGATTTCTTTTTCGTCTCCTGGTTCAAATCTGACTGCTGTTCCTGCGGGGATGTCTAATCTCATTCCTCGTGCTTTTTCTCTGTCAAATTGTAGGGCGTTATTGACTTCATAAAAGTGAAAGTGTGAACCAATTTGTATGGGTCTGTCTCCGGTGTTTGCTACTATTAATTTAGTGGTGGGACGATTTACGTTGAGTTCGATTTCTCCTGGGGGGGTAATGATTTCTCCGGGGATCATAACTGGATGTCTCCTAATTTACAAATTTTCTAAAAATTGTACAAAGGGTTTAAAAGCTTGTGGACATAGTTCTGCTATATCTTGATATCTAGCAATTCCTAAAATTCTTGGTGCATCTATAGATTCTTTATAACGTTTACCATAGTTTTTGAATATCTCCTCTACTATTCTTTTAGGTGGAATGTCATGATTTTGGTCTTCAACTGGGATTGTCCATGTTTGTGTTATATTATTAATGCCAAGGATACTTGATAATTCACTTTCAGCAGCTAAAATTAATGCTTCTAAATCATGCTGAAAGCAGAACACTTTCAAGCGTTCTTCTAATCGGCGATCATTAATTCCTTTGCGGTGTAATGCTTGTTCAAAATTATTGAAAATTCCTTGTACTAATTCTGCACAGGTTTCATGAGGAAACCCTTTATTTTTAGGATATAAATCAGGTATAATAACTACAGTTGAATCTTGCTGATTTTTCAGAATATTCACTGCTCTAATTGGAGTTTGAGTTAATAAATCTTTTTTAGCATCTCCACCTCTACTATTATCATTACCTTTAACAGCAAAAAATTCAATACTTATACCCTGGTTTAGTTTCTCTTCAATTAATGGTGCTAGTAATGCTTCCATTGCTGATTTATCAGATGTCCCCTCAACATAAACTAAAATTCTCATGGAAGTCTCTCTAGTTCATCGCTACGGTGTAATTGTTCTATTTCATCTGAACCGAAATCATCAAGCATATCAATTAAAATTGGCGAATTTCCAGGCTTAATAAATTTTGCTGCTCCATTTTCTTTTCTAAGTACAGCAATTTGAGAAATATCAAACTGTGTGAGAAAATAAGATGAGTGAGTTGCTAATAAAATTTGTGTGCGTTCAGATGCTTTTTCAAATAAACCAGCTAGAACCGGAAGTGTACGGGGATGTACACCTTGATCTGGTTCATCAATACAAATTAAAGATGGTGGATTTGGTTGTACACATAAACAAATCCAACAAATTAACCGCAAAATTCCATCTGATAAATCAGCTAAACTTAATTCTTGATCAACTCCTGATTCTTGCCAAAATGCTATAACTTCTCCTGGTCCCCCTCGTGCTTTTACTTTTAAACCTTTAAAACCAGGAATGACAGAACGTAAATGTTGTTGTAGTTCATCAAATGCTGTTATATGTTCAGTCATTAAAGAGAAAAGAACTGAACTTAAATTACCTGCATCCTCATGTAAAATCGGTTGTTGTTCAATGGGTACTGATTTCCGAATTTTATCATTTGCTATATTAAATGAACTATAAAATCTCCATTCTCGAATATAGTCACGTAAGTTATATAAAGTTTCTAATGATGGATTTGTCATTGCACTTAAAGCAAGTTGATTAGGTCGTTTTAAGGCAATTTCTTGCTGTGTAAATTTTTTAGTATCAGGATTTTGCACCACTCCTTTATTACCTTGAATATCCATATATATGTATGGATTACTATATTTATCGCTAAAAGGTTGAGATGATTCTACTCGTTCATAGGAAACCTGAGTTCTACCAACTGGACCAATGAGTTCTCCTAAATATCTAATACCAATTGGAAGACCTGTATCAATTTCAATATCCCATTGAAACTTTTCTGGTCCCGGAATATGAAAAATCTGTTGTCCAATAGAACCAGGAACTATTTCTGGAGGTATATCTTGAAAAAGACTATCTCGTAAAAATTTGAGAAATTCAAATAAACTTGACTTACCTGCACCATTTGCACCAACAATAATTTCTAGTGGTTCTAATGGTGCTGCAAAATTCCTAAAAGGTCGATAACCTTGAATATTGATTGATTTTAATCTCATATTGTTTGTTGATGGATAATTTGTCGTTTCTTACTCCTTTTATACTATCTAATAGGATTATGCACTGTCACTAACTTTGTCCCATCAGGAAAAGTTGCTTCTACCTGTACTTCATGAATCATTTCTGGTACACCTTCCATCACATCATCTCGTGTTAATAAGGTTGTTCCATAACTCATTAATTCTGCTACGGTTTGTCCATCTCTTGCACCTTCTAAAATCGCGGCGGAAATAAAAGCTACCGCTTCGGGATAATTTAATTTTAAACCTCTATTTTTTCTTCTTTCAGCTACCAAAGCAGCAGTAAATATTAATAATTTATCTTTTTCTTGCGGTGTAAGTTGCATTGTTTTTTCCTCTATATTTCTTCTTATTTTTTATCCTTTAGTTAATAGCTGATAGCTGATAACTGATAGCTGACGGCTGACGGCTGAATGCTTTTTCAAATCTGCCAAACTCTAGGAATACAATTACCACGATTTAACAACGATATTCGTAAATTTTGCCAAATATTTGTAAACCAATTTCTTGCTTCCGATGTAGAATTACCACGATATCGACACAAAAATCCATGTTCTAAACGAGTTACTCCAGCATCAGAGTTATTGATAGAGTTGTGAATAATTAAAGAACGTGCTTGTTGAATAATTTCCGGTGATATGGGAATCCCAACGCACACAAAACTACCAATAACGGGTTTTCCTGCTAAACCGTGGGGACTGTGAAATATTTCTTCCCTACCGGGTAAATATTGTCTATCAATCCACAATGGTTGATTATTTTGCCATATTTCTGTGTGCGATCGCATCTCTCCCTGTACAAATTTTTCTCCTCTCGCACTTCTACCAAATCTCGTAATTTCCCACCCTAAAAAACTACTTCCTGTAGCTAATTTTACTCGCAAATCCTGGCGATAAACTGCACCATTAAATAAAATTGTTTCTTGGGGTAAATATTCTAAACAAGCACCAGCATCAACTTGAATATTTACAGTTTGTTGTGCTTGTAACCCATTACTACGATATATTTTAGCAGCAGTAGCAGTAGTTATTAATACTTGTGTATCTTCTTGCAAGTGAATTTGGGAAGATAGGCGATCGCCCCCCACCACACCTCCAGCAGTATGTAAAATCACACTATGACATATTTTTTCACCCTCTGGATAAAAAGGACGTTGAATTTTTAAAGGTGCTTGGTTGTGGTTATAAATTAATTGTGTAGAATCTTGGCGTTTAGCATAGACTAAATGAAGTTTACCATGCCAACTTTTATTTATTGGGGTATCTATTTGGGTGTTAGGAGTCATTTATAAATAGAGCAATTTTTACTTGTTAATTTTCTACAATTTTAGGCAACAATATAATTATATACCCCTAATGTATCCATCTACCAAAAACTATGACAGCGAAAGTAATCAGTGTTTGCAACCTCAAAGGTGGAGTTGGCAAAACTACCATCGTCATGGCCTTAGCAGAATATTTAGCCGGCGATACCATGTATGGTAAACGGGTACTCGCTATTGACTTAGATCCCCAGAGTAACCTCACTAGCGCCTTGATGTCAGAAGAAGATTGGGAATGGCAATATAATCAAAAAGGATTGACTTTACCCTTTCTTTTAAAAAATGCTGATTATTTTTTAGAAAATGGAAATAATGAAAAATTCATAGTCAAAGAAGAAGTTTCCAATCTCAGAAATAAAAACTCTTTTAATTGTTTACATTTAATTCCTAGCAGTCCGCGATTATTTGAAGTTCAGGAATATTTACCAGCCAATGCAGTAGCAATTTTACATAATATTCTCAATCCTTTACTAGAAAAATATGATTACGTTTTAATAGATTGTCCACCCAGCATTAATAATGTCATCAAAAGTGCTTTTTTTGCCAGTGATTTTTGTTTAATTCCTTGTGTACCCAGCCGGATGTCAATTCACGGTTTAGAACTTTTATTAGAACAAATTGAACAATTCAAGAAAGATTACGACCATAAAATTAGTCCCATTGGCACTTTAATTTCCCGTTATAACGGCACTGTTTCCCAAACGCATAACTTAAATTTTATTATTGTTAATCCCTTCTTTCCCCCAACCTTTGCCACAAGAATACCAGAAAGATCAAAAATAGCTGAAGGTTTGGATTTTAATCATCAATTAACCTATAAACAAAAATATGGTGATGCCCATGAAGTCATGATAGAATTAGCTAAAGAATTTATGAACAGAGTCGATAATAGTGTGATGTATACACCACTCATGGCTAGTTTATTGTAGGTACAGGCGATAAGATCCCCGACTTCTGAGATAAATTTATCATTTATGGACACAATAAATAACAGAAGTCGAGAATCTGGATCTAATTAACTTAGATACTACCTACACTACTAAATCATATAAAACATAATTGATTATTAAGTTTTTTTTAGATATATTTACGGATTTACAAAATTTATCCGTTGCATATTAAACTTATGTTACAGCAGTTTTCATGTCTTTAGACCACAGTCAGGGCGAAGCATTCGGATGATAGTCTTAGGTAAAAACCGATAATTAATTGTCCGAATGCTTCACCCCTACATTGTTGACGCGAAACCTAAATCAAAATGTGGTTTATTTACCTGAAAATATCTGTAATGTGTAATCATTAAAACAAATCCGATAACTGCATTATGCTAAAAATCATCAATACTAGCAACTTATCTTCGATCACAGATACAGTTTCCCACGGTTGGGAAAATACAAAAAACTTCGTCACAGACACAACAGGAAAAACAGTTAATACACTGACAGAAGTTACCAATAAATCATTAAATAGTTTTTCAGAAACAGGAGAAAAAACCAGTCAATCTTTAACTGAAACCTTCCAAGGTGCAACAAATACAGTTAGTAATTCTACAGGAAAAGTAATTAATAAAATAACTGAAACAACAAATCAAGCTAAAGATGCTTTCACTACAACTACATCCAGTGTAATTGATAATGTTAATCAAGTAAAAAACCACGCTGTTGATAGTATTACTGAAAGTGCTAAACAAGCAGGAAATTTAACTAATTCAGTTTCTAGTGCTATAGAAAATGCTATTAATAATTTTTTTAATCATCAATGGGATACTATGACAACTTGGATTGATAATCATCCTACAATTTCGTGGATAATGAAATTATTAACTTTAGCAGTTAATCATCCTGTTATTACTGCTTTCATGATATTTTTAGGTATTTATATAATCTGGAAAATATTTCAACTATTTAGCAAGATATTGGATCAAGGTTTGTTATTTACCTTGAAAACTCCTCTCAAGTTGATTTATGCAATGTTTTCTTTTGGGTTTAAGAATATCTCTAAATTATTATTTTCTGGATTCAAATTTAAGAAATCGGAAGATAATAGTTTGATATTGAATAATGCAATTGCTGATAATATCAGTTTAGATACAAAGCAGGAAATAACAAAGTTGTTGATGAGATTAGAAGCTGTAAGAAAAGAAGAAAATGAGATTTTAGAAAATCTGACTGCACTCTTAGCAGACAATAAGTAAGATTTTCTTTCTTAACTAAGAAATTAACCAGTTTTCTAACTGTAAATCATTAACCCTAGTTAAATCAGAATCATGAGAAACTAAAATTAAATTATGAACAATAGCAGTAGCAGCTATCAAAATATCTGCATCCTGAATAATTTTACCCTTATTTGTTAAATCAGCATGAATTTCTGAGGCTTTCTGAAATATCCTCAAATCATCTAAAAATAAAACAGGATAATCTTGACAAAATTGTGCAAACAAGGCTAATTTTTTAGTGGCATTGCTTCTTAAAAGTCCTCTTTGTACTTCATAGTAAGTTATACCACTAATAGCAATCAATTCACCTCGACGACGCATTTCTGTAATTTTTAATGCGACGTGTAAATTTTGCTTGAGTGATGCAGAAACAATATTAGTATCTAATAAATAACCCATTTAACTACCACGCTTTACAGATTCATCAAAAATTTGCATTTGTTCTGGAGTAAAATCATTTAGCATTCCTGAGACTAAATGTAAAGATAAAATACTTTTAATTCGTTTAGTTAATGATTCTTCGGAAATGCTATTTACATCAGGGACAAATGCGGGATCGAAGTTATGATTGATGTTGTCAATCATTTCCTGTCTATTGAGATTTTCTAGGTAAAGAGGATTATTGTCAATCAAGTTGTTAACAATTGCGGTTAATTTTTGATAATTGGATTGTTGGTTAATACTTTGAGTCATGGGTTATGCTCCTGAAAATTTAGGTTAGATCATTATTATAGCATTTATGATATTTGTTACAGTCCAAATAGATTAATTTTTAGCTGTTAATTAATTAAACTCAATCAAAATATTTCTATACAGCACCTTTTTTTATCATTTCAAATCCATAAACATAAATATCAGCAACCTTATATCTTTTTTCTCTTTCTCGCCATTCAATCAAACCAATTTCATTTAAAAAAGATGCAAACTCTTCAAACCCTGCTATATTTTTTGCTGACTTTTCCCATAATTCAGATAATTCTTCCTTAGATAAAAAAGCTGATTGTTGTTTGAGAGAATCAAAAAATCTAGTGAGATAACGATATTCTTCTTTAATTTCATCACATCGTTGTTTTGAAGCTTTTTGCAATCCAATTTCTAAAGATTTACTGCGTAATAAACGATCTGTTGGAGGTTGAATTGATGACTTCCCTTGATAGCTTAATTCTTGTTCCTTTGCACCCGCTAATAAAATGCTTAAACTGCGAGGAAAAGTAGTACCACTAGAATCCGTTAATCTTTCATGAACCCATCGAGATACATATTTAGCTTTGTCTCCTTTTCTGCGACGACTTCCCCAAAGTAATTCTAAAGCTTTATCAATTGCATCTTCAGTAGTTTGATCAATCGCATCTTCAGCAATGGGAGAAAATCTATTTACCAAATTCTTAAAATCAGGAGATTGTATTGCTTGACGCAAAGCTAATCTTAAAAAATCAACCCTAGTCCATTGTAAAATTAGATCACGTCCAGTAAAATGACTTTTATTATCAAAAATCAAACGATTCCATATATCCTCTCTCAAGAAAATTTTAAATCTAATTTCTGTTAATCTGTTAGCATCACAAGATTGAACTAATTGAAATAATCCCGATAATGCAGATTGTCTTACTTCTCCCGCTTCAGAAAAATCTTCATCTAAATCATCATAAAGAAACCAAATTTTTTGACCTTTAGTTTTGACTTCTTCATGAATAATCATGTTAATAGCATCTTTTACTATTAAACGTAGTTCAGATGTAGATAATTCTAACAAAGCGGTAATATTTTCAGCTTGCCATAATTCCGAATCTAAATTAGTGAAAATTGATTTGATAGGAGTAAATTTTTCACCTTTCTTTCCTTTTGGAAAAGTAAATAAATTTTCTTGATAACATCTGAGTAATAAATAAGCTCGCCAAAATGCCTCCCAAGTGGCATTATTGTCTTGTAAGCGTTGATGAATAATCTGAAATTCATCACGAGATGGACGACTTACTTGGAATCTCCCATGTGCTGATATAAATATCGTGTTATCTAATCTACCACGAGCTAGTTTTTTAGCAAAATTTTCATGTTGAAGAAATAGCCAGTATAATGCAGTTTTACCTGTTCCTTTTCTGCCTCTAATTAAACAAGTTGCATTATCTAAGAATTTATCAAAATCATTGGTACGCTGAAATAGTAAACTTAAATCTTGTCTTTGTTCCGCAGCATTTACTTCAGGAAATTGTAAACTTTCAATAATTTTCCAGCGTGTTTCTGAAGTAGTTAAAATATTTGTTCTTTCAATTTCGTCGGTTTCTTCATCAATTAAATTAACAATTTTATTATAGTAATCTAATAAAGCACTGACAGGGTAATTATCAGCTAAAGCAATAGGTTGAAGATAGGGAATTACTAAAGGTTCTAATATTTCTAATTGCTCATTATCTTCTATTTCAGATTCTTCATCTATCGCTATTTTTATTTCATTTACAAACGATTTATAAATTTCATTTACTTTATCAAGTTTTGTAAGATCAGGAACAGGAGAAAAAACAAAGTTGATGACTAGATTTTCTAAGGTATTTAGTGAATTTAATAGTAGTTCTATCCCTTGTTTATTTTGTTCATTAGGGAAAAGAAAAATAATTGCTTCATCAGCAGCTTGTATTAAAGATAAAGCACCCCATTGATTAATTCCAGTGCGAGAATCAATTAATATAATATCAGGTTTTAACTGTTCATAAATTTCTCGTTTAAAAACAGACCATAAATTTTCATTACCATCAATCACGGTGGTAGCATGAAGATCATCAACTTTAGCAATATAGTCAAGACTCAAACAACCAGCAGGAACAACAAATAATCTTCCTGTAGCATTTGGTATTCTAACTTCACCAAATATGTGAGTAATTAAAATACTTGGGTCTACCCCTTCTGGTAAATAGGAACGCTCATAAAAATAGTCAACAATACCATATTTTGGTTGTGGGTTGAGGTTAAATGCTGTACTTAATCCTGGTGCTTCCAAATCTAAATCTACAGCTACAACTTTACGTCCTCTCAATGCTAAAATCCAAGCTACATGAGTTAATGCTGTAGTGCGTCCTACTCCACCTTTAAAGGAATAAAATGTAACTGTTCTAGGTAAACTAGGTTGACGTTGAGGAAAATTTAATTGATTTTGTGGGTTTGCTGCTTGGATTGCTAAATCTTGCCAGGTTTGGATTAAAGTTATATCAGAAATTTCTGGCGGTGAAATATTAAGTGAATCTGCTTCTTGAGGTGTATATAGAGATAGAAAACCGGGAGATACATCAAAGGATTGTGATTTCAGTAAATCAAAAATTTGTTCTTTACGTTGAGGAATAGATAACCCTAAAAAATAATTACTAACAATAGTTAAATTTAATAAGCCTGATGTAGAAATATTGAGATCAACCCATTCCTGGGACTTATTATGTACATATTGATTTCTGATTTCCTGCTTTAGTAATAACTTCCAATTTTCTTGCATTTTATCACCTCTTTACAGTTGAGCAGCTTGCTTGATTAACCAACTCTGAATACTTTTGTATGCGTATAACCAGAGTTTATAACTTGATTCATCAGGCTCAACACCAGAATAACGCAAATCTATAAAATGTTGACCCATTGGATTTTCAACTTGATCAAGCCATTTTCTAGCTTCTGCAAAATTATCAATTCTGTATTTAAGTTTATTATGTTGTTTCAAAATTTCCATGTAACTATGTGTTCTTAATTGTTCAGTGTTAACGCCAGAGACAGTATTACAAATAATTGATTTTAATAGACACTCAATGGTAATTCCACCAAAGTGCATAGCTCCTATTTTTCGCAAAGGCTTTAGTGTTTCAGTATCAGTATGGCGTTCTAAAAAAGCTGCCTGATAATCTTCCATACTTAATAATTAAAATCAAAATTTAAGCCTAATCAGTATATTACAAGATCAGGATTGTCTGATAAATTGATTTGTTTATTTTTATTCTCCTCCCCCTCTGTATTTGTTGCTTTAAGTTGGGAAACCCGCCCACGTATCTCCCCAAATCACTGGCTTCTCTGCACCTCTGTAGTGAGATAAAAAACATACCTCCATACACAACTGTACACAATTGTAAATTTATATTGCTAAAAGAATCGCATTACATCATGATGTAATGACTGCTAATAAGATGAGACAAAATCACCAACAAATCATAAGATGATGTCAGAACCTATATATTTCTTATGAATCAATGAGTAAAAAACTTAACGCAGTAATTCCTGATGAAACCTGGCAAGCATTAGAAGAAATTGCCAAAAAAGAACAAAGAACCAAAAGCCAAATGGCGGCGATTTTACTAGGGGAAGCATTGGCCAACCGTCAACAACAACCGCAGAAAACATCATGACCACAGAACAACATCTCCAAGAATTAACCGTCAAACAAGAACGCACCCAAACCCAGTTAGATCAACTATCAAGCCGAGTTGATGAGTTTGTCTTTCATGCTCAACGCTTATTTAACAAAATGGGTGAAGACGTGGAAATCACAAAAGCACGGACTGACAGACTAGAAGCACTGATGCTGAAAATGGATCGAAACTATGAAGCGCAACAATCACAACTGCAAGAATTTCAAAGACAAACCCAGGAATTTCAAAGACAAACCCAAGAATTTCAACGCACAACAGGCGCTGCTCTAGAACGTATAGATAGAGTCTTAGACTACCTCCTAAGACAAAGCGGACAGAATTAACCTCTTTCTGCGTTCTCTGCGCCTCTGCGTGACATAAAAAAATAGCCGCCCCCAACAGAAGCGGCCATCATTTAATTTGTTAACAAAAGACCTTAGTAATCGAAATCTCCGCCACCCATACCAGCACCAGCAGCAGGAGCAGCATCTTTAGGTTCTGGTTTGTCAACAATGATACATTCAGTTGTTAACACCATACCAGCGATAGAAGCAGCGTTTTGCAAAGCAGAACGAGTTACCTTAGCGGGATCAACAATACCAGCCTCCAACATATCAACAAATTCGTTGGTAGAAGCGTTGAAACCAATGTTGAAATCTTTTTCTTTCACTCTTTCAGCTATTACAGCACCGTTTTGACCAGCGTTTTCTGCAATTCTTTTCAGAGGAGCAGGTAAAGCACGAACGACGATTAAAGCACCAGTCAACTCTTCATTTTTGAGGTTGCTGTTAGCCCAAGTTTCCAACTGAGGAGCGAGGTGAGCTAAGGTTGTACCACCACCGGGAACAATACCTTCTTCTACAGCAGCTTTGGTTGCGTTGATAGCATCTTCCAAACGCAGCTTCTTGTCTTTCATTTCGGTTTCGGTAGCTGCACCAACTTTCACAACAGCTACACCACCGGATAATTTAGCCAAACGCTCTTGCAGTTTTTCCTTGTCGTAGGAAGATTCGGTTTCATCCATCTGACGACGGATTTGTTCGCAACGAGCTTTAACACCAGCTTCGTTACCTTCAGCCACAATGGTGGTGCTGTCTTTGGTGATGGTGATGCGGCGAGCTTTACCTAAGCCATCTAGCTTGGTGCTTTCTAACTTCAGACCAGCATCTTCAGTGATGACTTGACCACCAGTGAGAACTGCGATATCTTCTAACATCGCTTTCCGGCGATCGCCAAAACCAGGAGCTTTTACAGCAGCTACGTTCAGCACACCACGTAAACGGTTAACAACCAAAGTAGCTAAAGCTTCTTTTTCAATATCTTCAGCGATAATAACCAGGGGCTTACCTTGACGTGCAACTTGCTCAAGTACAGGTACTAAATCTTGTACCAAAGCAATTTTCTTATCGGTGAGCAGGATGTAAGGATCATCAAAAATCGCTTCCATCCGTTCTGCATCGGTAGCGAAGTAAGGGGAAATATAACCCTTATCAAAACGCATACCTTCGGTAATTTCCAATTCGGTGGTCATGGACTTTCCTTCTTCCAAGGAAATTACACCTTCTTTACCCACCTTATCCATAGCTTGGGCGATCATGCTGCCGACTTCATCATCGTTACCAGCAGAGATAGCACCAACTTGAGCGATCGCCTTAGAATCTTCTACAGGACGAGCGTGTTCAGCAATTCTTTCTACTAAAAACGCAGTAGCTTTATCAATACCGCGCTTCAACAGAATTGCGTTAGCGCCAGCAGCTACGTTCCGTAAACCTTCTTTAACAATTGCATGAGCCAAAACGGTAGCGGTGGTTGTACCATCACCAGCAGCGTCATTGGTCTTAGAAGCAGCTTGGCGAATCAAAGAAACGCCAGTATTTTCAATATGGTCTTCTAATTCAATTTCTTTAGCGATGGTAACACCATCATTGACGATTTGAGGAGCGCCAAATTTCTTCTCTAAAACTACGTTACGACCTTTGGGTCCAAGGGTGACAGCAACAGCTTCAGCCAGAATATCAATACCACGCTCAAGGGCGCGACGGGCGTTTTCGTTGTAAATAATGCGCTTTGCCATAATCTGTGTAATTCTGGTGTGTAATTCTGGAATTGGTTATTTGTTGGTTGTCAATTTTCTGTTTTCAGTTCTGAAGTGGGGTGTGATTTTATATCAATCCAAAATCCAAAATCCAAAATCCAAAATCTAAAATCTAAAATTCAAATTTTGACTTTTGACTTTTGACTTTTGAATTGTTTGACCCCTCATCACTCAATTAGCTGACTACTGCTAGAATGTCTTTCTCAGAAAGTAGTACATATTCATCAGTGCCGAGCTTCACGTCTGTGCCAGCGTACTTGGAGTACAGCACTTTATCACCGACTTTAATTTCCAATTCTTGACGGCTACCGTCATCATTCCGCTTGCCTGGTCCAAGGGCTACCACTTCACCTACTTGGGGTTTTTCCTTAGCGGTGTCGGGCAAATATAGACCACCTGCGGTCTTTTCTTCAGCGGCGGTCACTTTTACAAAAACGCGATCGCCTAAAGGTTTAACTGTAGATACGCTTAGAGATACGGCTGCCATAAATTTTTTCTCCAGAGTTAGCACTCTCAACTCCTGAGTGCTAATCTACCGAAAAACAGCAACAAATGGCAACAATCTTTTCTGTACGGGTTTCCGAACTGGTGACTGGGGACTGGGGACTGGTTGGGGACTGGTTATTGGGGACTGGGGACTGGGGACTGGTGACTGGGGACTGGGGACTGGGGACTGGGGACTGGGGACTGGGG
>NZ_JACJPT010000058.1:0-31938 GCF_014696195.1 Sphaerospermopsis sp. FACHB-1094
TGGGGACTGGTGACTGGTGACTGGTGACTGGTGACTGGTGACTGGTGACTGGTGACTGGTGACTGGTGACTGGTGACTGGTGACTGGTGACTGGTGACTGGGCATTGGGCATTGGGCATTGGGCATTGGGTTATTAACTTCCCCCTGCTTCCTGCTCCCCTGCTTCCTGCTCCCCTGCCTCCTTCCTGCCTCCTGACAACTGACCTTAAATTAGAGTAAAGTAAACAAGTGTAAAGAAGTATCACTTTTCTCGTAATCTTTAAAAAGCACTTGTTTACCTTTGCCCTTAATATTTTGTATAAAAAATTCCATGCAGCGTTGTTTTTGGCGAAAAATCTTAGTATCCATTGCAGTATTTTGCTTTGCTGGGTCAATTTGGGCGATTCATTCACCATCAGCCTTAGCTTATGAAAATCCTGACTTACTACCGGACACATTTACCCCAGTTGTCGATTTAGCAAAGACTCTCCCAGACCCCCAGGAAGAAAAACTTGTCAAAGACTTAGAACAATTTGAAACGGATACAGGCTGGAAATTGCGAGTATTAACCCAGTATGACCGCACCCCAGGCAGGGCAGTGATCAAATATTGGGGTTTGGATGACAAAAGCATTCTTTTAGTTGCAGATGCTCGCGGTGGTAATATTCTTAGTTTTAGTGTGGGTGATGCGGTTTATGAACTTTTACCCCGCACATTTTGGATTGAACTACAAACCCGGTTTGGTAACTTGTACTTTGTCAGGGAAAACGGCGAAGATCAAGCAATTCTACAGGCTTTAGATTCAGTAAAAGGTTGTTTACTCAAAGGTGGTTGTAACGTCGTTCCTGGACTACCAAGAGAACAATGGATACTCACCCTGATTACATCAGCTATTGGTGGTGTGATTTGTGGCTTTGCGGCTCAACCCCGCGATGATAAACAAGTCTTTGCTTGGCAGTGGGCGTTAATTTTTTCACCTTTGTGGGGAATTTTGTTTATTGCCTTCGGTATTGCCCCAGTTATTACCCGTACCAGCGATTGGATTCCTCTAGTTCGTAATATTTCCGCTTTTTTAATAGGTCTGTTAGTCGCCTATCTCTCTCCTGTTTTCAGTCGTCCTTCTTCCAGTGCTGAGTCATAAAAAGGCAAAAGTCAAGAGGCAAAAGGCAAGAGTTGAAAAAATCAATTCTCTCTCCTGACTCCTGACTCCTGACTCCTGACTCCTGACTCCTGACTCCTGACTCCTGACTCCTGACTCCTGACTCCTGACTCCTGATAGTGATAAGCTGAAAGCTGATCTGTGAGAAGCTTAACGGCAATGGAATGGCACGTAACTGATGCTCAAAGCTTGGCAATTATTGATAGTGAAATTGGCGATCATGTCTTTTCACCAGCGGAATATGAAATAGTCCGGCGAGTAATATACGCCACCTCTGATTTTGAGTACCAGTCTTTGATTCGTTTTTCGGAACACGCTTTACAAGCAGGAGCAGCCGCACTGGCAGCACGTACTACCATTGTGGTAGATGTGCCAATGGTACAGGTGGGTATTGCCTACGATATTCAAAATACCTTTGCCAACCCGGTGTATTGCAGTATGGAGGCTTTAACCCGTCCCCAAAAAGAAAGAACTCGCTCGGCTTGGGGGATTGAAACTCTAGCCAAGCGTTATCCAGAGGGAATTTTTGTAGTTGGTCAAGCTCAAACTGCCCTCACTACATTGGTAGATTTAATTGAAGCGGAAGAAATTCGACCGGCTTTGATTATTGCTACTCCAGCAGGTTTTATTAATGTAACTGCTGATAAAGAACGTTTACAGGATTCTTTAGTACCTTATATTACTATTGACAGTCGTAAGGGTAATGCGGTGGTAGCATCTGCTATTGTTGATGGTTTGGTTGATTTAGCTTGGCAAGCTTATGGTCAAGATAGAAGTGGGGTAAGTTAAATCAGTTATTAATTGATAATTGATAATTGATAATTGACAACTGTTTCATTCAAGGTTTATGACCTCTCCTTTCAAGGAGAAAAAAAGAAAAAATTTCCTATTTCCCAATCCTCTCACGAATGAGCCAGAAGTAATTGTTAATTGTCAATTGTTAATTGTCCATTGATTAATAACTCCTGACTCCTGACTCCTAATAATCATCATCTCCATATCTTTGTGGTTCTGGACGACGGCGACGGGGTTTTTCTTGTTGGTTTTCTCGTAAGCGAACACTAACTTCATTAAAAAAATCTTCTCGCACGTAGGGATAGTCACTCACCCATAAATTACGACTGGGAATGTAGATATTACTAAATTCCTCGATTATGCTTAAATCTGGGCGATTTGACATGACTACCATTTCTGCGATTTGACCACGAGCGATCGCTTTGTGTGCAGGACGTAATGGGGCATCAAATTCGATACTAAATCCTGTATCGTCGCCCACTTCTAAATTAATTCTTTTTTCGCGATTTTCAATAATTACTAACTCGCCTTTGTTATTGACTGTTTCTTGTTTGCCAATTAATTTTTCTGTAATCCACCAATCTACTACCCGCCCCCGAAAAAAACCGCTATACTTGTAACGCCGACATTTTGCATTGCGAATACTAGCTTGAAATACGGGATACCATAACCAAAAAAATGCCCCAAATACCCCAAAGACAAAAATCAAACCAAAATCTAGTTTCAAAAAGATCCTTAGCAGGAAAATTACAACTACTGTGACTACAGAAATTAATAATCTTTGTAAAAAGTTGTTGAATTTTCCCCAGTAGTATTTATACTGTGAACCACTGGCAATAAGAGGAATAATTTGTTCAAATTTTTGGCGAGTCAGTGGAACAAGCATATTAATTAATTGATAATTGACAATTGATAATTGATAATTGTTTGATTCCAGTTCTAAAACATCCCCTTTTAGATTTTAGATTTTAGATTTTGGATTTTCACAAATATAGGACTATACAGGGTGATCAGGATATCAATATATTTCTAGAAATGAGACTAAACAGTAATTTCGCTCCTGACTCCTGACTCCTGACTCCTGACTCCTGACTCCTGTTTTACAGAATCTTTTCTAATCCATATACTAATGATTTTAACTGGTTAATTTTGCGAATTGCTAGTAAAACTCCAGGCATATAACAGGAGCGATCGCTTGTATCATGGCGTAGGGTGTAAATTTGCCCTGCTGCACCGAAAATTACTTCTTGATGGGCAATGAGTCCAGGTAGGCGTACACTATGAATTCTAATCCCTTCATCAACTAAAGATCCTCTCGCTCCTGGTATTTTTTCCGTTTCTGTGACTTGGGGAGGGTTAAAAGTTTTACCCATTTCCGCTAATAACTGCGCTGTCTGAATGGCTGTACCGCTTGGTGCGTCTGCTTTCTGGTTGTGATGCAGTTCGATAATTTCCACATGATCAAAGTATTGGGATGCGGTGACTGCGGCTTGTTGTAGCAGTACCATACCGATGGAAAAGTTAGGAATAATTAAACAACCTGTACTGGCTTTTTCGGCAAAGTCGGCTAAGTTTTTGAGTTGTTCGGGACTTAAACCGGTTGTACCCACTACGGGACGAATACCATAGGCGATCGCACTGCGGACGTTATCATACACTGCATCAGGATGGGTAAAGTCTACCATTACCCCTGGTTGTAGCTGTCTTTCTCCTGCTACATAGCCTAACATTGGCTCTAATTGATTGGTTATTGGCACTTCTAAGGGTTCGCTTAAACCTGCCAATTCTCCTGCGTCTTTTCCCTGATGTTCTGGTGAGGTATCGAGAGCGCCCATTAATGTCATATCAGGTGCTTGGGCTACTGCTTTGATTACTTCGCGTCCCATTTTGCCAGCAGCACCATTGACAATGACTGGGATAGTAGATTGATTGGTCATGTTTCTAGAATTGCGTTTTTAGTTATTTTACCTATAGAGCAGGGAACAGGGAACAGGGAACAGAAAGCAAAAGGCACAGGGCAAGAGGCAAAAGTTAATATTTTACCCTTGCACCCCTGCTTTCTTCAGTGTCACCTGTCACCTGTCACCTGTCACCTGTCACTTGCTTTCTGCCTTTAGGAAACTTTTAATAAATAGCTCATACAGTGTCCCATTAAAAAGTAGACTACTAACATTGCGGCCGCTGCCAGAGCAACCAATGTACCCGCCAACATGAGGGAAAATTCTTTGTTTTCGTAGGCTTTCTCCATCAGGTGCAGTGACCAAGCAACCAGCGCCACATCAAAAAGTAAAATAGGAATCAACATATTTCTTAATATTTCTTAATACTAGTAAACTAATATTAACATTGTTTTCGGTAACTGTGTCTAGCCGAAGAGAGATGGAATTGGTTGCTGGGGCTGGGATCAACAAGGCAAGCGGACTGGAACAGATCGTTCCTGCAAATAATTTTTAATTTGGGCTACGCTTAATTGTCCATAATGTAAAAGAGATGCTAATAAAGCGGCTTCAGCTTGACCTGCTGTTAAAGCGTCATGGATATGCTGACAATTTCCTGCACCACCAGAGGCAATAACGGGAATTTGCACAGATTCGGCGATCGCTCGCGTCAACTCCAAGTCATATCCGGCTTGAGTGCCATCTGCATCCATACTTGTCACCAACAATTCACCAGCTCCCCTTTTTTCCACTTCCTGCGCCCACCGTAAGGCATCTATTCCAGTATTTTCCCTACCACCACGCACGTAAACATCCCAACCAGGGTTATTGGGGTCTACTCTTTTGCGGGCATCAATAGCCACAACTATGCACTGATTACCAAAGCGATCGCTCGCTTCATTGATCAAATTTGGGTTGCGGACGGCCGCAGAATTAATACTAACCTTATCAGCCCCGGCTCGTAACAAACCTTTAACATTTTCTAAGGTTTGAATTCCACCCCCCACAGTCAGCGGAATAAAGACCTGTTCAGCAGTCCGGTAAACCACATCAATAATCGTATCCCGGTCTTCATGAGTAGCTGTAATATCCAGAAACACTAACTCATCAGCACCGGCTTCGTTATAAACTTTGGCTAGTTCTACTGGATCACCCGCGTCCTTGAGGTCTACAAAGTTAACTCCTTTAACAACTCGTCCCGCCTTGACATCTAAACAAGGTAAAATTCTTTTAGATAACATAGTGATTTTTCTATCTTTGGTAATTGTTCGGAATTTAAATTGTAAAGGTAATTGGGGAATTAGGTGACAGGAGGCAGGAGGCAGGAGGCAGGGGAGCAGGGAGCAGGGGGAAGTTAATAACCCAATGCCCAGTCACCAGTCACTAGTCCCCAGTCACCAGTCACTAGTCCCCAGTCCCCAGTCACCAATCCCCAATCACCAATCCCCAATCCCCAGTCCCTAAGTTAAGATAGCTGAATTATGTCCATAATCTCCTCAAAAAAACAGCCTCCAGAACCCAACGGACAGCCACAACAGCGCCGCGAGTCGCCTAAAGCTTCTACCCAAAAAGCGCCTCCCCAGGAAAATATACTGCAACCGGAAGCGACTGTTGAGGAAGAAGGTAAGCAGGAAGAGAGTATTCGCCCCCAACGTTTTGCAGATTACATTGGGCAGAAAGATTTAAAGGATGTATTAGATATTGCCATTAAAGCAGCTAAATCTAGGGGTGAAGTGATGGATCACCTGTTGCTGTATGGTCCGCCCGGTTTGGGTAAAACCACAATGGCGATGATTTTAGCTGCGGAAATGGGGGTAAATTATAAAATTACTAGCGCCCCTGCTTTAGAACGACCAAGGGATATAGTCGGTATATTGGTAAATCTCAAACCGGGTGATGTGCTGTTTATTGATGAAATCCATCGGCTTTCCCGGATGACGGAAGAAATTTTGTATCCAGCAATGGAAGATTATCGCTTAGATATTACCGTTGGTAAAGGTTCGAGTGCCAGAATCAGAAGTATACCGTTATCTAAATTTACTTTGGTGGGAGCGACAACCCGCGTCGGTGCGTTAACTTCACCCTTGCGCGATCGCTTTGGTTTAATCCAAAAACTGCGATTTTATGAAGTTGACGAACTGACTCAAATTGTCCTCCGCAGTGCAGAATTATTACAAACTCCTGTTAACGCTGAAGGCGCTACAGAAATCGCTAAACGTTCACGGGGAACACCAAGAATTGCCAATAGATTACTAAAGCGAGTCCGTGATTACGCGGAAGTAAAATCATTTACAGAAATTGACCAACCTATTGCCGCAGAAGCATTGCAACTATTCCAAGTAGATCCTTGTGGTTTAGATTGGACAGATAGAAAAATGTTAAGTGTGATCATTGAAAACTTTAATGGTGGTCCAGTGGGGATAGAGACTTTAGCCGCAGCGACAGGAGAAGACACCCAAACCATAGAAGAAGTTTATGAACCCTATTTAATGCAAATTGGCTATTTAAGCCGGACTCCTCGCGGTAGAGTGGCGACAAAAGTAGCTTATAAGCACATGGGCTTTAAACCACCTAATAATGAGCAGTTATCTTTGCTTTGAAATCGGTTAATGATTGACCATATTCTGATTTTGTGGAAAAAAGATCCGCGAAATCCCCCTTACCTCTATAGGGCGGAGATTGATAGCGAACTTAGTTGTAAAGTCTAAGTTGCGGCACTCCCCTGGGAGAACATCGATCAGGTATACTGGCTGAACTAGTCAGTAAATTTCACCCCAAGGCTTGAAAATCGGACATGGACATCAAAAATCTGTTTATAGCAGGTGGTGTGGTGATGTGGCCACTACTACTTTCTTCAGTTGTAGCTGTAGGGCTAATTATTGAAAGAGTCAGGTTTTGGGTCAAAATTAGCAACCGTCAGCACCGAGTAGTCAGAGAAGTATTGAGTCTGTATCGTCAAAACAATGTGGTTAGTACCATTGATACATTGAGGAAGAATGTAGATTTGCCGATTTCCCGGATCTTTTTGACAGCTTTGGAACTAGAAGAGGCAAACCCAGAAGAGTTTCGTTTGGCTTTGGAAAGTGAAGCTCAGGCAGAAATACCTTTGCTCAAAAGATTTAACACGGTTTTTGATACTATTATTGCCCTTGCACCTCTGTTAGGATTACTGGGAACTGTACTGGGTTTAATTACTTCCTTTGCATCTTTGAATATTGGGAATGTGGGAGGATCACAAACTGCAAATGTCACAGGTGGTATTAGTGAAGCTTTGGTTTCTACTGCTACAGGTTTAATTGTGGCAATTTTTACACTTTTGTTTTCCAACACATTCCGGGGACTTTATCAACGGCAAATAGCTTTGATTCAAGAATATGGTGGAGAGTTAGAACTGTTATATCGTCGTCGCTACGAAAGAGGAGAAAAAACCTATGCGCCTACAAGATGATCCAGATATCCCTGCACAGATTAATATTGTGCCGATGATTGATGTGATATTTGCGATTTTGACATTTTTTATCATGTCAACTTTGTATCTTACCCGATCCGAAGGTTTACCAGTAAATTTACCCCAAGCAGCAACAGCAAAAAGAGATAATCCTGCACAGGTGACGCTCACAATAAATAATACCGGTCAGATTTTTTTGAATAAAGAAGCTGTTAGTTTAGAGCAGTTAGCAGATCAGGTGAGAGCAAAAGCAGAACCATCACAACCTTTGATGGTAATACTTAATGCAGATGAAGCTGTGAATCACGGACAAGTGGTAGCTGTGATGGATAAAGTGCGACAGGTAGAAGGTGTGAAATTAGGTATTGCAACTCGTAAATAATTAAGGATTCAAATGATTAAATTAATCTGTATTTTCCTGAGTTTATTACTGACCTTTGGTTTTTGTACACCAGCGATCGCACAAACCCAAACCATTACCGCAGAAGAGCTACAATTAGGGGATGAGTTAGCAAATAAAGCCTTTGCAGCTACAAATCAAGGTGATTTTACAACAGCGGAAAAATATTGGACAGAAATTCTGGAAAAATTCCCTACTAATCCTGCAATATGGAGTAATCGCGGTAATTCGCGGGTAAGTCAGAATAAATTACAGGCTGCACTAGAAGATTATAACAAAGCCATTGAATTAGCACCTAATGTAACTGATCCTTATTTAAATCGCGGTGCAGCATTGGAAGGTTTGGGAAGATGGGAAGAGGCGATCGCTGATTATAATCATGTTTTGGAATTAGATCCAAACGATGCAATGGCCTATAATAATCGTGGTAATGCCACAGCAGGTTTGGGGAAATGGGAAGAGGCGATCGCCGACTATCAAAAAGCTACAGAAATAGCTCCCAATTTTGCTTTTGCTCGTGCTAATTATGCCCTAGCTTTGTATGAAACAGGTGAAATAAATACAGCTATCCGAGAAATGCGGAATATAGTCCGTAAATATCCTAAATTTGCCGATATGCGTGCTGCTTTAACCGCTGCTTATTGGGTAGGTGGTAACAAAGGAGAAGCTGAAAGTAATTGGGTAGCAGCTTATGGACTAGATACACGGTATAAAGATATTAATTGGTTAACAAATATTCGCCGTTGGCCTCCTAGTTTGATAGCAGCGTTAGATAAGTTTTTGCACTTACAGTAATCATCATGGCGATAGCTGAAAATGAAAGCGATCGCCCCAAAAATTACCTAAAATTAACATCTTTCAATTTCCACAAATTTAAACCTAAAACCATTTTCCTGTAATTTTTCTTCTTTGGTTACTTTGCCAAAATCAGCAAATTCAGGAAAGTATATATCACCCGCAAAACTCCCTTCCACAATTGTCAAATATAGCTTATTAGCAAATTCCATAGCCTGAGTATAAATTTGTTCTCCACCAGCAATAAATATCTCTTCTGTTTCACTCATTTTACTCCATTGAATTGCCTGATACAGAGAATGGAAAACCAAACATCCAGGAGCTTGATAATCAATATTTCTAGTCACAATAATATTAGTACGATTTGGCAATGGATGATTAAAAGTAGCATAGGTTTTACGACCCATAATTACAGGATGTCGCCAAGTAATTTCTTTAAAATAACGTATATCACTAGGAAGATCCCAAGGAATACCCCCACGAATGTGTTCTTTTTTGGAATCAGCTAAAATACGATCTTCGGAAATAGCAGCTATGAGACTAATAAGAGGCATAATTCATAAATATCCTTATTCTTGAACAGGCAATAATTATTTTTAATATAGTGATGTTTTTGCTCATTAAACATAAGTTTTATAAAGTTTTCAAATTAGTAACAGGATTTTTTATAGAAAATAGCTATATTTTTGACTTGTGGTGCTGTTTTCTGGTATAAAACATTGTAATTTACCAAAAAACTATAACATGACTCATTACTGCTTAATTTGCCCAGCATCCACTGGTCATTGGAACACCATGTTACCATTAGGCAAAGAATTACAACAACGTGGCCACCGTGTTACCCTGATAGGTGTTCCTGATGCACAACCCAAAGCACAAGCAGCAGGGTTAGAATTTCAAGTCATGGGTGAAACAGAATGTCCCCCAGGTTCAACAGCAAAAGCTTTGGCTAAATTAGGTGAATTAAGTGGACAGGAAGCACTAAAATACACAATCAAACTCTTTAAAGAACAAATCAACATCAAAATCAGAGACATCCCCAAAATTGTCAAAGATGCAGGTATAGAAGCACTACTAATAGATCAGACTTTTGCAGAAGGTGGTACTATTGCTGAAATTTGTGGGATGCCTTTTATTACTATTTGTAGTGCAGTAGTTTTAAATCGAGAACCCAGCGTTCCCCCATTTATGACAAATTGGAATTATAACCCAACATGGTGGGGAATACTGCGTAATAAATTAGGTTATAAATTATTAAATAAAGCAACTCAACCGATTACAGAATTAATAGATAGCTATCGTCAAGAAAACAATTTACCTGCATACTCTCAAGTTAATAATCGTTATTCTCCATTAGCACAAATAAGTCAACAACCAGCAGAATTAGAATTTCCCAGAAAAGAATTACCCCAGTGGTTTCATTTTACAGGGCCATATCATAATTCTACAGGTCGGGAAGTTGTTGATTTTCCCTTTGATAAATTAACCGGACAACCATTAATTTATGCCTCATTGGGAACTTTGCAAAATCGTTTATTACCAGTTTTTCAAACTATTGCCGAAGCTTGCAAGGATTTAGATGCACAATTAGTTATTTCTTTAGGTGGTTCAGCCGATCCTCAAGTTCTCCAAGGACTACCAGGAAATCCTTTAGTAGTGCGTTATGCACCACAGTTACAACTATTAGAAAAAGCCAATCTCACCATTACCCATGCAGGACTAAATACTACATTGGAATGTTTAACAAATGGTGTGCCAATGGTAGCAATTCCCATTGCTAATGATCAACCGGGAGTAGCATCTAGAATAGTTTGGTCAGGATGTGGGGAAGCTATTCCTGTGAAGAAAGTGAATGTGAATAATTTGCGGAAAGCGATTACAAAAGTCCTCACGGAAGAATCTTATAAAAAGAATGCTTTGAGGTTGCAAGCTGCAATTCAACAAGCGGGAGGAGTTAAGCGAGCAATTGATATTGTCGAACAGGCTATATCTACAGGTAAACCTGTTTTAGCTGATGTTAATAGATAACACAAAATTATATTTTTGATGCTATCTCATGAGAGAATTTACTTCTTCCAGGAGCATTTTTTCTACAATATCTGCTGCTTTGTTTAGACCTCCGGTATTTTTCAGAATTACAGATATACGGTTTGCAACTTCTGTATAAGTTGAACTCATTAGCAAAGTATTAATTTTTTCAATTACCTGAGAACGATTAAACTTTTGTTTGTTCAACTTCAGACCAACTCCTATATCTACAATACGTGCTGCATTGTAGTGTTGATCTCCAAAAAAAGGTAAAGCTAATATTGGCTTTGCCGAATAAAGAGCTTCGTTAATACTATTCATTCCACAATGACTAACAAATACTCGAACATTTGGATGAGAAAGAACAGCTTGCTGGGGAACAAAATCTTCTACACGAAATGAAGATGGTAAATTTGTAAGAATATTCTGTTGTTGTTTTGGTAAAGACCAGAGAACTTTTAACCCAGTTTTTTCTAGTCCTGCTACTAATTCTTGACATTGCCACTGTTCTATATTTGCAAGAGTACCAAACGCAACATATATTATTCCCTTACCTTCTGGATCATCTTCCAACCATTGACTTAAAGAAGAATCTATAGGTTCAGGTGTTTTTGGCAAAATTGGTCCAACCATTTTTACCCAAGGAGGTAATGGTCGTGAAATTTCAAAAGCAAAATCTGTACCCACTATGATTGGTTTTTTGTCAAAAGGATCATCTAATTTTTTATTTCCAGCACACTCCTGACGAATTTTATTCAGTTTAATTGCCGTAGGCGCAAGATAAGGAATTAGTAAAGTTGGTCTAATAAAATTAAAGAAGCGTTGCCATACATTCATTGTTATAGAATAAGATGTACCGAACCGGGGATATTGATCATTAGTCTTGACAAAATTACCTAAAAATCTACTTTGGATAATATATGGTATGTTCATCTTTTGAGCTAAATCCATGGCTGGAATAGCAGCACGATCAATAATTAACAGATCAGGTTGATACTTATTAAAAATAGGAATCAAATTTTCATACATCGGACGATAGGAACTAATCAAGCGTTTCAACATCATCTGTTCACCACGTAAGGTACTTTTTTCTTGAGAAATATCCTTCCAGAAATCTTCTGTTTTATGATTGTTATTATTCGTTGTTTCATTTGATTTTATTTGCCAAGGAATAAATTCAGCACCAGTTTTAGATACCCAATTCTTAGCACTTTCAGAAATAACAAATCGGACTTGATATCCTCGTTGAACAAGTTCGGTAGCCATGGCTATCATTTGATTAGTATGTCCAAGTAAAGGCAAAGAAACAAACATTATATTTTTGTCCATTTTTATTACCAAAATTTATTTTTCATATTATCATATTTTTAGCTTACCTTATTAAATACTCAAGATAATAAATGACAAATATGAACTGGACAGAAAACTCAATTGTCATTTATTCAAACCCTAGATACTATCATGTAGAAGACTAGTCTCCTTTATCTATAAACAAAGGAATTGGAGGGAGTCAAGAAGCAATAGACATCTCCGAAAATTAAATATGCATTATCTGAAACTCTTGGTAGGGACAATTCATGAATTGTCCCTACATCTTTTTCGGAGAAGTCTAATTCATCTGAAAACATTAAATTGCAGATGATTATATTTCCCACCCCAAAATTTCATCCGGTGTCAATTCCTGCACATTACTAAACACTACCTTTGCACCTGCTTTAATCATTGTTTCAGTATAAGCTTCTTGACGTGCTACCGTTCCCTGAACATGAGGTGGTAAAACTCCCACACCTACCCAAGTACGAGAATTATCTAAAATCTTGGCTTTTTCAACGGTGTGCATATCTGCTACTGTATCACCTACATAGATGACAGTTTGTTTTTTATGACTGCCATTTTCTAATAAATCAATAGTTGCAAATAAACCCGTCGGATCAGGTTTACCCGGTGCATCTTCCATCGCAATTAAAACCGGAGATTTTAAACCCAAACGTCTTTCTAAAATATAGTTAGCAGAACCGCGAGTAGCACCGCTAAAAAATCCCCAATCAATACCAGCTTGTGTTAGTGCTTCTAAATAACTAGCTTGTAACAATAAAGGTTCATCACAAATATAACCATTCCAATTTTCTGAATCTGTTCCGCGATAACGAGATTGAAAATAGACAACTATATCTTCATAATTTAATGCTAATTCTTCTCTATTTTTTCCCTGACTCACAAAGTAACGGTAAATTAATTCTTGAGAACCTTCCCAATCATTATTCCAAATTCCCTCAGATTTGAGATTATCAATATCTACATCTGTGGGACGATAGACTTGATGAGTAAAATGCTCTACAGTATCTGCTAAAGCGCGACGATAAGAACCGCTAACATCACGAATTACACCATCAATATCGAAAACGATCATTATATTGGTTTGTTTAGTCATAGTCACAGGTAATAGCTGTTTTTTAGAGTTTAGACCCAATTCACCATAGATTTTAATAGATTCAGAGGTATGAGACAAAAAAATTTTTGCCTTTGAAGTCTGTAACTGGAGAAGATATCAGTGGGGAGCATTGCTGTCTGTATCAGGACTTTCACCCACAAATTTCAGATTAGCTATAGGATGGTATGAGTGGGGATCACCAAGGTTTATCCTCCTGTAGCTAGAGAAAAGGTTAAAACTTTATGCCGTAAATTCCAGTAGTCTAAGTACAACAAAATCTGTATTCTTGTCAGGACTAGACATAGGGGGTACAACCCCTGGTATCATAGTTAAACAGGAATAAAAATTACACAATTACGGAGGTGCATCTCTATGCTTAGAGGTAATACGAAAAAACAATTAACCTATTCTCCTCAAAGTCAATTAGCCTATTTTCATAGGAAAAAATTTAGCTATTACCCGGACAAACAATACACCTATTACCCTCAAAAAAAAGTCAGCTATTACCCGGACAAAAAATACACCTATTACCATTTAATTGCTGTATTTATAACCGGGTTGATAGGAGGATTGACAATCAATAATCTTTATCACAATTATCATTACCAAAGTGTACTTGATTCACCATCTTTAGAGTCAGCAAAAGCAAAAAAAACAGCCGTTGTCAAAGTTACTGCTCACATTATCACAATAGACAAACAAACAGCCTTCAATTCTGTCTGGAATCTGCCACAAGTACAACGCAAAGCCAAAGAGATTGAAAGTCTTTCTAAAGGCAGTATTCGTTTGTCCGCACTTGTTGAAAGTTCTCCTACTACCGATAGACCTTTTTATATAGTGAGAGTGTTTGAAAATCATCCAGATAAAACTACCAGTCCGGTTTATTGGTTTAAAGTTTCCAGTTCTACTGGTGTCATCCAACCTTTAGATTTGGTGCAGAACGAATACATAGCTCTGGAAAAATGGAATCCTGATGGACGGTAATAGTTTAAGCTTGGTCATGTCTTAAATAACGAATCGGTAATCCTTTTGATTTTTCTCTAGTCTCTAGTCCTTGCATTTTGTTTTTTTAACTACTTTAATCAAACAAATTTTGACCAGAAAAATATCTTATTAAATAGGATTTTGGACTTGTTGTTGACTTAAGTCAATGGAGAAAGGTGAAGGGCAAAATTGTCTTAACGAAGGCAGAAGGCAAGAAGCAGTATCTTATTCTCCCCAATCACCAATCACCTCTTCCCCAATCACCAATCCTATTTTTTCACAACTTTGAGACGCTGAGTAATCATTGTCATGCCATCATTACGCAGGATGACCGCAGAAATCCATTGTTGTCCAGGGGTAGATGGTGCAGTTCCGGTTTTAAATAGTCCTCCAGCAGAGAGTAATTCTAAATTTACTGGTGTGGGGTTGAGATATTTGCTGGGTTGGATGGTTTCTTCCATAGCACTTCCCAATAGGAAATCATTACCTAATGGTTCTTGGACAATAGCATCAAAGCTATATTTCTGACCAACTTTTACCTGTTGTGGTAATTTAATTTCTACTTGGGGTGGTTGGTTGCCGGAGGTAAGCTGGGTGCGTTCGGATAAAATCTCTTGGTGCAGGATTTCTGTACCTGCTATGCGCTGACGGGATGTAATGGTAGCATTGAGAGTTAGATTATTACGGTTAGAAGATGGTAAACCTGTGATTGTGGTGACTGTTTCTGCAATGATGGTTTTGCCTTCTGATTTCCAAGATTTTAGTCTAGTGCTGTATCGTAGTTGAGGATATCGCTGCCAGAAAGATTTTAAAGCTTGTTCCATTGTTTGGCGGTTTAATCCATCGCCATGAGTGAATTTGGGGCTGTAAAATTGCATTACGCCTTTAATATCACCCCGACTAGAGGCTGTGTCAATTTGTGTGAGGAGGTTTTTTAGTGCTGGGGGTGCATTTTCCGGTTGAGCAGCTTGAGCAATTTGCCCATTACTGGTTAAATTCAGTGTCAGTAGGCAGGACAACAGGGAAATACTGCCAGTTAATGTTTTGTTGTGGTTCATTAATAAAGCAATAATATTAGTCATTGATTATAGTTTACTGATTTACTCACAGAAGGTCAGGAATTTACAGCAGGAGTCAGGAGTCTTAGGGGCGAAGTAGGGGCGAAGCATTCGGGCGATAAATTATCAATTTTATGAAAAGGTTATCTTCCGAATGCTTCGCCCTTACAGGAGTCAGGAGTCAGGAGTAAAACTCTATTTATGTCTAGGTTTCAAATGAGATTCTGTACCTCATTGATATGTAATCTGCTGTATTTATCAACAACCGCATAAAGTAAAATGTTTGGCGCTACCTTGATTGTAATGGATATGTTAAAAGGAAGGCGGTTTCATTGTTAAATGGTTGTCAGTAGTGGTGACAGCTATCACTATGCTAACTAATCAAGGTTTTTGCAGTTTTGTTAATTCGGATGACTCCGGGTAAATTAATTGCATAACTATGATATATTTCGATGGTTTTAGGAAATATAGGTTTCAATGCCAAACGCACGGTTAAAATTACTCATAGCTGCTAGTGGGACTGGTGGACATTTGTTTCCGGCGATCGCATTAGCTGATAAATTACAAGAATATGAAATTGAATGGCTTGGTGTCCCCAATAGACTGGAAACTCAGCTTGTACCTAGCCAATATCCTTTGCATACCATTGCTGTGGAAGGGTTTCAACAAGGTTTAAGTCTTGCCTCTGTGGGTATCCTGTTTAAACTCATTGGTGGAATTTTGCAGGTGAGACGCATTCTTAAACAAGGAAATTTCCACGGATTATTTACTACTGGCGGTTATATTGCTGGTCCTGCGGTGATTGCGGCTCGTTCTTTGGGTTTACCTGTGGTTTTTCATGAATCTAATGCTTTACCTGGTAAGGTGACACGATTTTTTGGACCTTGGTGCAGTGCGGTGGCTGTGGGTTTTGATGTGGCTGCTAAGTATTCGCCTGGTGTTAAAACTGTCTGTGTGGGTACTCCTGTGCGATCGCAATTTTTGGCTCAGGAAATTGCAGAAAATTTAGATTTACCTATCCCTGATGGTGCGCCTTTAATTGTGGTTTTTGGCGGTAGTCAAGGTGCGGTAGCGGTGAATCAGTTGGTGCGCCAGTCTGCTCCGGCTTGGTTTGATGCTGGTGCTTATATTGTACATTTAACAGGCGATCGCGATCCAGAGGCGGCTAGTTTACAACATCCCCAGTATATATCATTACCATTTTACGATAATATGGCGGCTTTGTTACGACGGGCTAATTTAGCTATTAGTCGTTCTGGTGCGGGGAGTTTAACCGAGTTGGCGGTGTGTGGTACACCAGCAATTTTAATTCCTTATCCTTTTGCAGCGGAAGATCATCAGTCTTTTAATGCAGCGGTGTTTACTGAAGTTGGTGCGGCGTTGAGTTTTCAGCAGTCTGAGTTGACACCAGAAATTTTGCAACAGCAGGTTTTAGATTTGTTGCAATCTCCAGCAGATTTAGCCAAGATGGGAGAGAAAGCAAAAGCGATCGCAACTCCCGATAGTGCTGATAAGTTGGCTGCTTTGGTGCGGGAAGTGTTATTTAATAATTGACAATTGAGAATTGTCAATTATCAATTGATAAAAAGTTGATTAAATTTAACGGGAGCATCCCAAATGTGTAAGTTTATTTTTTTTGATTGAACCGCAAAGGACACAAAGTACACAAAGGTAAGAGGGTTTCAGAGAGTTTTTGGTGTAGCGGCGGTTATTTTTTCAAAATTGGGATGCTGCCAATTTAACCAGCTATGACATTGACATCAATGAAATTTTCAATCAAAGCATAAACATCACTACGGCTGAGTTTTTCTTTACCATTGGCTAACGCCTCCAGTGTACCGTGAGCTAAAGCCAAAGGAATTTGACAGAACTGCAAAGCAGGTCCTGGCGGGAGAGAGTTAGTATAACTATCAGCTAAGGACAGATTACGACGAGCATATTTTTGTAGATGTTCGTGATGCCAACCTTCTGGGAAAAAGTCTACACCACGGGTTAAATCTTCAGCATTATTACGTAAAATATTTACAGCTTGTAAACCTCTACCAAAAGCGATCGCCTGAGTACGGTTAGTTTCTGTGCCATCGTACCATGACCATAAATCTGAGAGTAACAAGCCCACCGCACCTGCCACCCCAAATGTGTAACGATCTAAATCAGATTCAGTTTCAATTTTCCAATTTCTTTCTGCCCAATAAGCCATCCTATCAGCCATTGCTGCTGTTGCATCCCAAATGCGAGGGGCAATACTTTCAGGTGCTAGTATTGACCATTCTCTCACCCGTAGACTCACTTCTGCTAAAGAATTTTCGTAACCTTTGAATCCTACAGCAAAAGCATCTACCGCAAAACCATCAACCCCAGTTTGCAATGTTTGGCTAATGTTGCGTAACAGATGCGCTTTGGTAGCATTATTTAATTCTGGATGATCTTCAATTTCATCAATGGCACGCATACATAAGTAAGCTGATGCTACAGCTTCTTGCAATCCTGACGGTAAAATACTGATGGGTATATAAAAAGTTCTACTGGTTTCTTTGAGGATTTGCAAGGCATCTTGGCGTAAATCCATTATTTCACTCCTCTGTTGATTTTCACACCATACCGGAATTTTAGATTTTTTGATGATACTGGATTTAGTTTCTACTCCCAAATCTAAAAAACTATCTCGTATTTCATCGAAAAATTAGTAGTTTATGGTATCGCAATTAACAAAAATCTCAAATCTAGCAAATTATAGTCTAGTAACGATTTAGGACTTACGCAAGATTGTACTAAAAACCTGATTCTTGCGTAGGGATAATTCATGAATTACCCCTACTCATGAATTACCCCTACTTTCGTTCTATTTTGCGTAAGTCTTGCTATTTTATAATAATCTCTGTGTAGTTGATGCAAAAAAGTTAAAAATAATGCTTATATACTAATAAAAAACTCTAGGATTTACGCACAAGTCACAAAAGAATTAACAACTCCTAGCACAGAGAACACAGAGGAATAGGAGTTTGGGAGAGTTTTTGCTAAGTCCTATTTCTAACTCCTTGAACTCCTGATAACTGATAAGTAGGTCTATCCAGATCCCCGACTTCTCAGAGAAGTCGGCGATCTAGCTCCTCAACATTTTATGTTTAATTAGGGCTTGCTGAATAAAGATGAAAAGATTACAGGTAAAGGGTCTTAGCCTGCTGGAAGTTAAAAAAGTGCAAGCTTTTACGAGGTAGAAACTTAAAAACCTTGCATTTAATTCCTACTCAAAGGAAAAATCGTTCCCATCCAACTCTTGAAACTGTCACCTGTCACCTGTCATCACGACAAAACTTTTTCAGCAAACCCTAATTATGTTGACCTGTCACCTTTACTTAAAATCGGAATGTGGTGCGAATCACTCCTGTATAAATGGTGTCGTTATTGCTGTTATGTTCTGGGTTGAAAATCACTATTAAACCAGGAGTAATGGAGAGATTACTATTCACTTGATAACGGTATAGTGCCTCTAAATGGTAGGAAGTATCACTATCTAAACGTCGGGGACTGGTTGCAGTGGGAACTGCTGGACCAAAATCATTACTGGTGACTTTTGGCGGTTGACCAAAAATAATTCCTGCCAAGTTACCTTTTTTACCTAAATCGGGTAAACCTAAAGTTACCGCCCAGTTCCAAATGTCTGCTGTATCCCCTCTGTTGACATTTGTGGCATTATTTTCTGCGATCGCCTGAGTATAACCCACCCAGCCAGAAAGTACAAATTGGGGACTAAAACGATAGCTCGTTTGTAACCCATAATGATTAGCAGAAGTAGCAACACCACCACCAAAAGGACTATTAGCAAAAACGCTACCCTCCGCACCAGAAACACTCACATCTCCAGCCACAGCACCACTAAAATAAGAATGGGCATAGGCTAAAGCCAAAGTCAAATTTTGATTAGGTTGGAAAGCTAACTGTGCTAAAGCACCATAAGTACCATCAAACAAACCCCGACTTTCATCCGGGTTATCAGCATTTCTCGCTAAATAACCACCAGAAAAAGTAATTTTATCACTCAGTTTAAAAACCGCACTTACACCAGCACCTCTACCACTAGCTAAACCAGTATTACTAGCACGGTAAATAGGTGAAAAGCGACCAAACCGAGATAATGCACCAGTTGTAGCGGCTGACAATAAAGGGTTAACAGTATTGAAATTGTCAAAAAATGAACCACCAATAGCATCCACAGTCACATTGACTTTATCACCTACCGGAAAGTTGTAGAACAATTTACCAACTTCTACGGTGTTATTAGCATTAACAGTGGTATCCCAACCCAAACGGGTCATTTGTGTACCAGAAACAGCACCGTTAAAAGCAATAGTATTGTTAGCTTTTAATATGAGTCGTAAGCGGTCTTTACCACTAAAACTGGTATCAAAAATTAACCGCACCCGATCAGAAAAGATGGTATTATCTTGTAAACTGCTGCGTGCTGCACCTGTGCGCCATTGGTCAGAGTTCAGTGGTCTATCTCCACCAAATACACTACCCACTGTGAAAATTACATCACCACTTAATTTAGTAGTTGTGGAAAATTGCTCACTTTCTAACACCGCAGTCCGACTTTCTAAACCATCCAATCTTCCCCGCAATTCTACTAATCCATCAGCATATTCTTGTTGTAATTTTTGCAGAGTTTCTAAATCTTCCTTTTTCACAGCATCAGCCGTACTTGTGGCAATTAATTCTTGAACCCTGTTCAGACAAGCATTTAAACCAGCAGCAAACTCATAGCGAGTCATAGCTCGATTACCCCGGAAGGTACTGTTAGGGTATCCAGCAATACAACCATATCTCTCTACTAAAGATTGCAAAGCTTGAAAAGCCCAGTCTGTAGGTTGCACATCAGCAAGTTGGGAAACTGATGTTACCTGCTCTAAAGTATTTTCTGTTTCTGGAGTCGGAGTTTGAGCCATCACACCCATTGTACTTCCCGCAACCAGTAAAGGAGCTATCCAAAAGGAATTTTGTACAAAACTAGACATATACCTCACACATGAAAATCAAAAAATTTTACCAAATTGGTTGGTAAACTTGCTATACCAACTTAAATAAAAGTTCACACCTGTATCCGTGATAAATACCGCAGCATTTACCCGTTGGAAGTAATAAAATAATTAGATATTTAGTTGTAAAAGTTAAAGTTTAAATTGCAATATTCATCGCAATATTCAACCCAAAAAATCATTTGTTGTTTAAAGATTTAGCTGCTTTTTAGAAAGTTTTAACTGCTTCCATAGCCTTTGAATTTGAGTGTAAGCATCCTCTGGAGAAAGCTTGCCGTTAGTCTGTAAATTACATATATAGTTCACTCGCTGGGAAAATTCTTGTAAATTGGCATTAAAAGTTATGTACTCTGGTTTGAACTGACCGTAATACCTATTAATAGGATAAAGAAACTCATGTAAGGTAATTAGGGGTTGCTGAGAAAGTCTTTCCGTGAGGGCATAGGAGTCAGGAGTCAGGAGTCAGGAGTCAGGAGTCAGGAGAAGATTTGAAAATTTCTTTGCCATCTCTTGAAATCCCAAAAAATGCACACTTTTTCCGGTATACCCTTCCAAACCCTTGCACTAATTTCTGTGTTTATCAGCCTCTAACCTTTGATATATCAAGGTTTTAGGTTTATTCAGCAAACCCTAATTAAAAAATCTTTATCATGTGACATATTCATTACTTTTGTTTGTGTCAGTAGAAAAACTATAAAAGTATTAACATTGGGGTATTTTTTGCTTAACCAACTAAGTTGGTATAAACACCTTATACCAACCTTAAAGGGAAAAAAGTATTGTAGTATACAAAAAATAGAATATAGATATGTAAATATTTACCAACTTAAATGGTAAAAATTTGGTAAAATTGCCAATATCCTACTGAGTATCAATTATTATGAATATCAATTTTGCAAAAACCCTTTTCTCCGTAAAAAGAAGACGATTGATGATATCAATTGCTACAGCATTAAGCACAATGCTGATAGCAATTAGCATACCAACCCTCACTTCCACCCCTGTTGTAGCGCAGTCCAATACCAGCTTGCTTGTATCTGCGGCTGCAAGCATGAAAGATGTATTGGAAGAAATTAAACCTCTGTACCAACAAAGTCAACCAAACGTCAACATTACTTATAACTTTGGTAGTTCTGGTGCTTTACAGCAACAAATAGAACAAGGTGCGCCAGTGGATGTTTTTATATCTGCGGCAAAAAGACAGGTAGATGCTTTAGAACAAAAAAATCTTTTAGTTCCTGGTAGTCGTACCGTCATTGCTAAAAATCGCCTAGTTTTAATTGTACCAAAGAATGTTTCTGGTATTCGTAGTTTTTACAATCTCAAAGATGCAAAAGTTAAAAAGATTGCTATTGGTGAACCGAGAAGCGTACCTGCGGGGCAATATGCACAACAAGTATTACAGAAATTAAAAATTTGGGATCAGATCAAATCAAAACTGGTCTATGCTAATAACGTGCGTCAAGTTTTAGCATCTGTAGAAAGTGGAAATGCGGAAGCAGGTTTAGTGTATTCTACCGATGCGAAAATATCTAATAAAGTCAAAGTTGTAGTTGCGGCTGACGAAAAATATCACTCTGAAATTATTTATCCCTTAGCCATACTCAAACGCAGTAAAAACGTTGATACAGCTAAGAATTTTTCTCAGTTTTTAGCTAGTGATAAAGCTAAAGCTGTATTTAGAAAGTATGGGTTTATTCTGCCTTAATTATTGCTGAAATTAAATTCCTGCATTTTTGATTCCTATACTTTTCAAGTATGCAGGAATAACAGTAAGTGAAATTAATCGAATTGAAAATTTACATCACAGCAAACAAATAATGTTTTACAACCCACATTCCCGATTTAGAAATTTTCTCTATTTTGGTTTAATGACTATCACAATAGTAATAGCTATTGCCTTTAGTCAAATCACAAACCTATCTCCAGTTACAGCCCAGCAACCAGAGAAAGTAAATTTAATAGTTTCTGCTGGTGCGGGTTTAAAACCAGTGTTAGAAAAAGTTAAGCAAGCATATAATCAGAGGCAGTCAAAATTAAATATTACTTATAACTATGCTTCCTCTGGTGCTTTAGCTAGACAAATTGAACAAGGAGCAAAAATTGATGTTTTTATTTCAGCATCTGCTGAACATTTGACTACTTTACAAAATAAAGGGTTTATTTTAGAAAAAAGTCGTAGGAATTTACTCAAAAATTCCATAGCTTTAATTGTACCGAAAGATTCCACAGCAATTAAGAGTTTTCAAGACCTAACAAAGCCGACTGTGAAAAAAATTGCTGTCGGTGAACCCAGAAGCGTACCTGTGGGTAAATCTGCCCAAGAACTTTTTAATTACTTCCGTATTTCTGAACAAGTAAAACCTAAACTTCTCTATACTAGAGATGGTCCACAAGTTCTTTTTTATGTGGAAAATGGAACAGTTGATGCAGGTATTACCCATGACAGTAACGCCAAACAATCTAACAAAGTAAAGATTGCCGTTATTCCACCAGAAAACACTTATACCCCTTTAATTTATCCGGTAGCTATTCTGAAAGATAGTAAAAATATTGCTGCTGCTAATGAATTTGTGAATTTTTTATTTAGTCAACCTGCAAGAAAGCTATTTGAACAATTTGGTTACAAAATGGCTGATTAAATATTAAATTTGCATATTTCAATCAAATCTTGTGGGGTGGGCATCTTGCCCGCCCTAATTATTTCAAGTCAATAAAATCCTTAATCTTCACTAATTCTCTCACTAATGTTGACGTTTCCAAATAACTTATTTATCCAAGGACTAGCAATAAAAATTCCTGCTAGTACCAACAAAAATACAGAAATTCCAAAAATTTGGTCACGGGGAATTTCTAACACACCACGTAAAATAATTTCTCTTAACGCAGAAACAATAGTAATTTCTACCGCAGCACCTACAGAAATACTATGTTCTTGCAGATAATCAACCAAAAGCCTAAATAATTCCACAAGTATCAAGATAAACAAAATATCAGATGTTACTTCCCGCAAATCTAATGGATGCAAAAAGGAGATAAACATATCTCCTAATCTGATGAGCATCACACAAAATAAACCTACGCAAAGAGAAATAACAATAACATCTTGAAAAAGTTCTAAATTACGGACAATTCTATCTCTCTTAAACCAACTATTTACTTCTACAAGTATGCGTTTTGGCATAGTCGCTACAGTATATTTATTTTTATGGGTGGTAAAAAGTAATCTTAAATTAAAATCCAAATTTACAATGTTTATCGAGAGCATTAATAAACTTTTATGAATTATTTCCGCCCAACTCAATAAGTAGACAATAACAGAAAATAGCTACTAAAGAGATTAATGATAGCTTAGAAGCTTCTTACAGAACTAGCAAAATTGAGAAATACTGGAGCGAATCATGAAAATTACTTATGACTCAGAAGTTGACGTTTTAAGGATTATCTTTAGTAATGCAGAAATTGAAGAAAGTGATGAAGAAAAACCAGGAATCATTTTAGACTATGACGAAGTTGGAAATATTATAGGAATTGAAATAATAGTTTACACATCAGATAGGATTGCTATATGCTTATAATTAATGAGTATCAAAAACCTATCCTGTAGCAGTGCATGAGTTACTGTATCAATCCTAGCTGTCCCAAACCGCAAAACCCCAAACAATCATTATTTTGTCAAGCGTGCGGTTCTGAGTTACTTTTAGAGGGGTGTTATCGAGTTCTTCGTCCTTTAGGGGGTGGTGGTTTTGCTACAACTTATGAGGTGGATGACTCCGGGACTCAAAAAGTCCTCAAGGTTCTGTTTAACACAGATCCTAAAGCGGTGGAACTATTTCAGCAAGAAGCGGAAGTTTTAAAACGACTCAACCATCCCGGTATTCCTAAAGTTGAATCAGATGGTTACTTTATTTATTCTCCTAGAGATGCTAAAGAACCCCTGCATTGTTTGGTGATGGAAAAAATTGAGGGAATGAACTTAGAACAATACATGATTCAACGTAACCATCAACCCATCGGTGAACGTGCTGCTGTAAGATGGTTGAAACAGATAGTTGAAATTTTACAACAGGTCCATCAACAAAATTATTTTCATCGAGATATTAAACCACCTAATATTATGTTACGCCCCAATGGGCAGTTAGTATTAATTGATTTTGGGACAGCACGGGAAGTTACACAAACTTTCATGCAGAAAGTCGCAGGACAGCAAGTTACAGGAATTATTTCCGCAGGTTATACACCATTGGAACAAGTAAATGGTAAAGCTGTACCGCAGTCAGATTTTTTTGCTTTGGGGCGAACTTTTGTTTATTTGTTAACTGGTAAATCTCCTGATCATTTTCATGAAGATGCAAGGAATGGAAAGTTGATTTGGCAAGATGATGCCACAGGTATTTCAGAAAAGTTGTTAGATTTAATTGATTATTTAATATCTCCGTTTCCGGGAAATCGTCCGCAAGATACTCAAGAGATTTTGCAAAAATTATCCGATTTTGACACTTCTTCACCGGCATTTCAAACCTCTAATTCTTCTAGTCAATCTTCTAATTCTGTTGCTAATGTTCAAACCGTAGCATCTACATCTGGAGCAGTTAATCAAGTAGCAACTTCTTATACATATCCATTTTGGAGGCGCATTATATCTTCTGTCATTGATTTAGTAATTTCTATTTTGATTGGTTTTATTCTATACCAAGTAGCATATATTATAGGTCACACCTGTGGATACTATGATATTTGTTTAAAACTTGCAGCAACTATATTTTTGGGTGGTTCTATCATCTTTAATTGGCTTTATTTTGTATTATTTGAAAGTTCTGGTAAACAATCAACTTTTGGAAAAAGAATATTTCAAATAGTTGTTACTAATACAAAGGGTAGTCAGATTTCTTTTTGGCGTGCTACTTGGAGATTTATAGTTAAACTCTTGTTGACTTTATTTACTTTTGGTTTACTAGATTTAATTTTTGTCCTCTTTCATGAAAAGCATCGTTCTTTACATGATATCTTAGCTGGTACTATGGTGATTAAAAAACCATCTCCATAATTACACATCATTTATTTTCGTTGCGTTACACTGTCACTAACACACTCTACTAAAATATAACTACAACCCACTTTATTTGTGTAAAATATAAAAGGAGGTAATGATTATGCCAAATCTGACATTAAGCGATCAACAACTAATTGAATTAGTTAAACAGCTACCCCCAGAAAGTAAACGGGTAGTATTGTTAGAACTAGCTAAGGATAGTGAAAATGAGCGTGAGTTGCGGATGGAGTATGCTGAAAACCAACTCCGCAGCTTGTGTACTGAACGAGGTTTAAATTGGGATACTATGTCAGAAGATGAACGTGAATCATTTATAGATGATTTGGTGCATGAGGATAGACAATGCAACCAATAGTTGTATTTTATAAAAACATCCTCTGAATTATAGCATTTACCAAGCTAGTGAGGTACAGAGTTTTTTATCTTAGGGAATTGGGAATTGGGAATTGGGAACAGTAAATAAATTAGGATGTACCTCATGAGACTGGGAAACGCTATATTGGTTATTTCCTATCTCTTAAATATCATAACCCATAATATAATCATCCATCACAAACCCACCACCAAAATCTATTACTTTACTCTCAATAATCTTAAACCCAAATCGAGTATAAGCTTTAATTCCTTTTACATTCCTTTTATTAACATTGAGTATAATTTTCTGCAAATTCATATCTTTAGCTTTTTGACAAACATGAGATAACATTATTTGTCCATAACCAAACCCATGCAGTGCAGGTAATAAATAACATTTATGTAATTTCAAACAATTAATATGATTAAGATTATCTTTTACTTCCGCACCATAAGATAAATAACCAACTATTTGATTATCTTTAACGACTTTATCATAAAATATTCCTAGCTGATAAATTTCTTTTTCAATTATTTCAAGAGCATACATTTTATCTAACATATACTCTATTTGTTCAATACTGATAACGCCGGGATAGTGACTACACCAAATTTCTCGACTAACTTTGATCAGTTCCTCAAAATCAGTATCTAATAACTTTTCAATTTTGATTGTTAAATTATTCATATATGGCAAGTTACAGGAAACAGGTGACAGGTGACAGTGTGAAAAGTCTTTAGGTATGTAGGTTTGATCATCAAGTTATGTCCTAAGCGACTTGTCTGTTGTGATATCAAGTGAATTTTACTCCTGACTCCTGACTCCTGACTCCTGACTCCTGACTCCTGACTCCTGACTCCTGACTCCTGACTCCTTGATCTCCTGACTCCTGACTCCTAAATTCTGCTATATTTTAAACTTTAGTTTCTAGCGGGTGCTGAGAAGTTTGTAAAGTTTGCGGTAAACCCCAATCTGGACGCAATTTAGCCGCTTGACGCAAATAAATGTGGTGAACGGGGGCGGAAGTTGGCAAATAGGCGTGAATTAAAAAGCGGATACAACGCTGTAAACTGCCTTCGACGTGCATTTGTTGGACATCCAACATAGCTACACTATCCCATAAAGGACGACGGCGGGCGATCGCTGCTGGGAAAATAGCATCTAAGTCACGGGTGACAGAAAAAGTAACACTTAAAATTTCTGTTGGTTCTAGTTTATTCCGTCGTTCCAGTTCATTAATTAATTCTGTCACCGCTTCTGTAATTGCTTCTACGCTATTTTCGGCAACGGTTGTTGCACCACGAATTGCCCGCATTTGCCATTCCACTTCCAAAGTCCTCCTGAATTAGTCATGAGTTATTAGTCACTAGTCATTAGTCATCAGTACACAGACTGGTAACTAGTGACTATTGACAATTAATCTACGGTCTATATAACCACAAGGGTAAACCACTTGTAGACATTTCAAATTCCAGCCAATCAATTCCAGCCGCAATTTGTGATTTCGACTGACTACTACCTGGTAGAACTCGACTCAATAATGGTTTACGTTCTTCTAGCGTATAACAAGGAGTTTTTTCTGGATCAAGTCCGACTAATTCCGCTGTCCAGCGTCGTGCATCTTCTTCTGTTCCCAAACGGTCTACAACCCCTAATTCTAAGGCTTGTTCTCCGGTGAAAATGCGCCCATCAGCGAAATTTTTAACTGTTTCTACCTCCAAGGAACGAGCCTGTGCTACTGTCTCTACAAACTGCTGATAGCTGACATCTATCAATTCTTGCAGGATGTTTTCTTCTGGTTCTGTCAGTTCCCTGTCAAAAGATAATATATCTTTATAAGGTCCAGACTTGATCACCTTAAAGGAAACACCTACTTTTTCTAACAGACGTTCTAAGTTGTTTCCCCGTAAAATCACGCCGATACTACCTGTAATTGTGCCTGGGTTAGCCATAATGTGTTCCGCTCCCATGCCAATATAAACGCCTCCAGAAGCCGATATATTGCCAAAACTCGCTACAATTTTGGTTTTTTTGCTCAATCGCTTCAAGGCGCTGTATATTTCTTGGGAATCTCCTACAGTACCCCCAGGGCTATCAATACGCAGCAGTAAAGCGGGAAATTTTTTCTCTTCTACTGTTTTTAGGGCTTCTAACACTCGTTTGCGGGTAGCACTGGCGATCGCACCAGTTATTTCAATCCGAGCAATTTGTTTACGAAACTTGGGTTTAAACGGCCAGATCATGAGTAATCTAATCAGTTAATAGATTTAATATAAATTGTCCAGCGGTCAGATGACCTCTTCGACTCTTTTCAGAAGATTAAACCAGCAAGTATGAAGCTATTTAAATTTTAAGGAAATTTTTAGATTTGGTTTATAGTGTTGTTTGCTATATTTCTTAATAAAGGAATATTTCTTTAAATGTTCCATTCTCAACCAAACTCTGTACTGGTTTGTTGCGTGATTGTCAAAAATCACCATTTCCAAAACACAATCTAAGTTGGTAACAGTACAGCAATTATACAGTTGCTCATACATCTATATTTTTTTACAGCACAATTTAACAGCATAATGCAGAGTTATTAGTCACAAGCGACTAATGACTAAAAAACCTTACTTACAAAAAATCACAGCAATAACTGAGCTATGCCAAAAAATAGTTAAAGTCAGGGATAGCAGCAGATTTGTTTATAAGAAAGTTAATTTAGTTGTTAATTGTCATTAAATCAAAGAGAGACGTTATCTAACTTTCTGAGTTACTTAGGAATCAATACGCAGTATTTGATACCGATAATAAGCATAGATATCAAAAAGCCCACCCACAAAACCGAAAGTAAGACTGATAACAAATAAGCCATTGATAGGACTACCAGTACCAAAAGTAGCCAGAAAATGCAAAATCTGAGCGGGTACTTCTTCAGTTAGTCCTTGCAAACCGGGGACAAAGCCAAAAAGGCATAAACAGATTAATATACCGCCCACCAAGAATATCGGAGCAATAAAACTGAAAACAGTAGTAAGCAAGAAAGATCGGAGAAAGTTGGTAAAAAGATTCATAATCAGGCAATCTCCAAGAGTAAGGTGAATGATAGCCAAGAAGCAGTACGTTAATTTCTACAATACGTGCGATCGCTCCTGAAAAGTTAATTTGTCAAAAATCTTAAGTTTTCATTAAAAGAAAAGTTAATATAACCCTCAAGTGATGAGGCTATGTTGATGGCTTCCAAAGGGTAAAATACCTGATATATCAAGATTTTTGGCGTTTAACAACGTCGTAACATATTTAATCAAGCAAAATAAGCAGCTTTATTTTCTGAGAGAATCTTTAAACTAAGTTAATGTTTGGGGATTGGGGACTGGGGATTGGGAAAAATAACTAATGACTAATGACTAATGACTAATGACAAAAAACCAATAACTTTCGCTATTCTTAAAGCATTCACTGAGTTAGATAGAAAACATTGAGCCAGACTATATCCAAATCCGGTTTAGGTGCATGGACCCAGCGATTACTAGCAGCGATTTTTTTAGGTGGACAAGTGATAGTTCACCTGATGAAAGGCAAAATCCATCGCCGTAATACCTTAGAACAACTAGCCGCCGTCGGTCCAGATTCCCTGTTTATCGCCTTATTGACGGCCGTTTTTGTAGGTGCAGTATTTACAATACAGGTAGCACGGGAGTTTATCAACTTTGGCGCAGGAAACTTAGTTGGGGGAGTATTAGCAGTAGCCTTAACCAGAGAACTGACACCAGTGCTAACAGCAGTGATTTTAGCCGGGCGAGTTGGTTCTGCATTTGCCGCTGAAATTGGCACAATGCGGGTTACAGAACAAATAGATGCCCTGTTGATGTTAAAAACAGACCCCATTGATTATTTAGTTATTCCTCGTATCCTGGCTTGTTTATTAATGCTGCCTATCTTAACCTTGTTATCCTTAGTTACTGGCATGGGTGGGGGACTAATAGTTGCCATCAATATTTACAACCTCTCAGATACAGTATTTTTAGACTCAGCCCGTAACTTCTTGGATATTTGGGACATCGTTAGCGCCATGATTAAAGCAGGCTGCTTTGGCGTTTTAATTGCTATTATTGGTTGCAGTTGGGGTTTAACCACCACAGGAGGAGCGAAAGGTGTGGGACAATCAACCACAACTGCCGTTGTTACCGCCCTGCTGATTATTTTTATTAGCAACTTTTTTCTATCATGGTTAATGTTTCAGGGAACAGGTGGGGGATTCACTCCTGGACTCTGATGATGACTAGTGATTGGTGATTGGTGATTGGTGATTGGTGATTGGGTTAGCAACCTCCCTATCTCCCCTGATTCCGTATTCCCTATTCCCTATTCCCTATTCCGTATTCCGTATTCCCTATTCCCTATTCCCTATTCCCTATTCCCTATTCCCTATTCCCTATTCCCTAAAATTATGACTACTTCATCAGTACCTAACGCCCTATCTACGGTGGAACTCAAGCCAAGTTACAATATCCCTATTGTGTTGGTGCTTGGTTCTATTCCCCTACTGCTGTTGCAACCTTGGGTTGGAGGAGCGATCGCACTGCTAGGATTATTTTTAATGTTGCAAGCTGTAACCTTGCGATTTCAATTTACTGCTACTGATTTTGATCTTTACCGGGGTGAAAAGTTAATTCGGCGTTTTCCTTACCGAGAATGGCAAAACTGGCGGATTTTTTGGGATAGAGTTCCCATTTTGTTTTACTTTAAAGAAATCAACAGCATTCACTTTTTACCGATTTTATTTGACCCCAAGACCTTAAAATCTTGCTTAGAAGAACGTTGTCCCAGAATATGAACAGTCAACGGTTGGTAGACTGATAACTGATAACTATAGCAGGAGTCAGAAGTCCGTAGGGGCAAACCCCCCGTGGTTGCCCGAAAAACGCCCGTACTACGGCTATAATTTAGTCGCGTTAATAATTACAATCCTATTTATGAACCCAGAGGAATCCCAAACTCCAAAACCGATAGATGACTGGTGGGAAGAAACGCCGCATGAAATTTCCACAGATGAAAAACAGGCGGAAATATCAGCAAATTTATCGGATGATTCACCATTAGAGACAGAAACATCAACTCCAGCACAACCATCAGCAAAGGAAGTTGATGTAGAGTCTGCAATGATGAACACAGAAACACAAACGTCAAAAACAGTAGAAACAGTAGAAACAGTAGAAACAGTAGAAAAAATAGATAATAAATTCCTGGAATCAGAATCAGAATTTAATTCACTATATGCAGTAGCAGGGCAACGAGTAGCTGAGTTGCAGGAAACCGAAGCCGCACTCAAAGCAGAAATATCTCAACTGCAAATTACTTACAAAACCCTTCAGGGACAGGTTAGCGAAACTCAAACAGCACTCTCGAAAATGGTGCAAGAGTCCCTTTCATTGTTAGAACAACGTAAACAGGCATTGCAAATTTCTGTAGAACAGCTAGAACGACGACAAGAACGCATTAGAAATGAAATGCGAACGACTTTTGCAGGTACGTCTCAAGATTTGGCTATTCGGGTACAGGGTTTTAAAGATTATCTCACAGGTAGTTTACAAGATTTGGCAGCCGCAGCGGAACAATTGCAACTTGTGCCGGCTGTGAGGGAAAAAGAAAGAGAAAAACCAGCCATAAAAGAGGCGAAAAAAGAATCCAAACCTGTTGAAGAACAGTCTCAGACTTTGCAATTTGCCCAACAACAGTTTCAAGATACAACAAAACAAATTCGCCGTTTAATTGATCAATATCGCAACCAACCAGATTATTATGGTCCTGCATGGCAGTTAAGGCGCACTTTTGAACCTGTTCACGCTGAAAGAGTATCTAACTGGTTTTTTACCTTAGGAGGACGGGGTGCGCTGCGGACGATGGGTAGTCGTTTGCAGAATATTTTGATTGCTTCAGCGGCAATTTCGATTTTACATAAATTATATGGCGATTACGCGGAGCGTAGTGCCGGAGGCGATCGCCTACGTACTCTGATTTTAGCTAATAGTCCCGAACGTTTGGGCGAATGGCGACGGGGTTTACAAGATTGTTTAGGTATTGGTCGTCCTGATTTTGGACCAGACAGAGGTGTGGTATTATTTGAATCACCTAACGCTTTAGCCCAAAAAGCAGATAGATTAGTTAAATCTAATCAAATGCCGTTAATTATCATTGATGATTCTGAGGAGCAAATTAGTTTAGGCTTATTACAATTCCCTTTGTGGTTAGCTTTTGCACCAGATCCGAAAATGATGCGCGATCGAGATTTTGATGATGATTTTTAATTATAGGGAATGGTGACTGGTGATTGGTGATTGGTGATTGGTGATTGGTGATTGGTGATTGGTGACTGGGGAAAAAAATTTTAGATTTTAGATTTTAGATTTTAGATTGGAGTTAACAAAAACAATCCAAAATCCAAAATCCAAAATCCAAAATAAATAACTCCTGACTCCTGACTCCTGACTCCTGACT
>NZ_JACJPT010000059.1:0-31611 GCF_014696195.1 Sphaerospermopsis sp. FACHB-1094
CCTTCTGACTCCTGACTCCTGACTCCTGACTCCTGACTCCTGACTCCTGACTCCTGACTCCTGACTCCTTGATCTCCTGACTCCTGACTCCTGACTCCTGACTCCTGACTCCTGACTCCTGAACTCCTGAACTTCTATTTTTTATGAACATCAGAATTGGTAACGGCTACGATATTCACAGATTGGTGAGCGATCGCCCTTTAATTTTAGGCGGTGTTCACATTCCCCATGAACTCGGTTTGTTAGGACACAGTGATGCTGATGTCCTCACTCATGCGATTATGGACGCTATGTTAGGCGCTTTATCTTTAGGGGATATTGGACACTATTTCCCCCCCAGTGATCCCCAATGGAAAGGCGCTGATAGTCTTGTACTCTTAAAACAAGTTAATCAGTTAATCATTGATCAAGGTTGGAAAATCGGCAATATTGATTCCGTCGTTGTTGCAGAACGTCCAAAATTAAAACCTCATATTGCTACAATGCGAGATAAATTAGCAGCAGTTTTAGAATTAGCACCCAATCAAGTTGGTGTCAAAGCTACTACTAATGAAAAATTGGGTCCGGCAGGTAGAGAAGAAGGTATTTGTGCCTATGCTGTAGTTTTGTTAGTGGCAGGTGATTAGTTATAATACTTAATTAGGGAAATTTGTGGTATGGAACTGATCAATTTTTCTGATAGCTATCAAAAATATAAACCTGATATTCTGTTTACCAACAGAAATGAAGAACTTGTTTTATTAGTTGAAATCAAGGCTAAACAACTAGAAAATAGCTTAAAAAAAAGAGCTATTTCTCAATTAAAAACATACTTGCAAAATATCAAACCAGATATTCCTTTTGGGATGTTAGTGGATTTAGAAGAAATTAATATTTTTGCCCTGAATAAAGATCAGGAAATCGAAAACCTAACTTCCTTGAATACCAATGATATAATAAGCAACTATGACCCAGAATCTCCCCATAAAAGAATCTTTGATTTTTATTTAGAAACACTTGTTAAATCTTGGCTAAGAGACTTATCATATCATTGGCATTCAGCAACACCACCAGGATATCACGAATTAGAAAAAATTGGTTTATTACGATTATTAGAAGGTGGCCATACTTACATACAGGAAAATTTAGGTGTTGATACTTTACATTGAAACTAATTTTTTAATGACAGTTGCTAAAGGAAGAGACTTAGAAGCAGAAAAATTACTGCAAAATATTTCTCCATCAATTCGTATAGCTATACCAGCTATTTGTTATGTAGAAGCTATTAACGCATACAGAATAGATAAGCAAAGTAAATTAAAATTTCAGGCAGAAATAGAGAAACAAATTAATGAAGCAATGCGTGATAAAACTTCAGTTCATGCCAAGTCATTGCTTGTTAGCTTAGAAAAAGCATCTATTGAAAATCTCCTCTTATTAAATGATATGCAAAATCGTTTATCATCAACCATTGATTTACTACTAGAAAATGCTGAAACCATAAATTTCCAGAATAGTATAATTCAGGAAATTTGCTCACAAGTTTTCTTGGAAACAGAAACGTTATTAATCAAGAATGATCTGATGGATAACTTGATTTTACAGAGCATTATTGATCATGCAACTCAGCATTCTGAAGATCAAAAAGCATTTATAAGTGGTAATACCAAGGACTTTGGTAAACAGAATGTGCAACAAATTTTAAATAGTGCAGGTATACATTACTTTAGTAATACTAAAAATTTTCTGGGTTGGTTAGAGTCTCAATCATCATAATTTCATTATTTTAGGTTAATAGATGTAGATTATGGCATTTACTAAAAACATTCTCAATCACACAACACGCCTTTTATTACTCATCACCATCCTGTCATTTACAGCATTATCAATCACAGGTTGTAACCCCAGCAACTTCAAAAGTAATGCAAGTCAGCAAGTACCACAATTAGTAACTAGCATTCTCAGCGATCCCAAAACCTTTAACTATGCCCTCAGTTCCGAATCACCTAATATTTTCGGTTATACTTATGAGGGACTAATTAGCCAAAATCCTATTACGGGTGAACTAGAACCAAATTTAGCTGAATCCTGGGAAGTTTCCGAAGATAAACTCAAAATTACCTTCACTTTAAAGGATAATTTAAAATGGTCAGATGGTAAACCATTAACCGTTGATGATGTCGTCTTTACCTATAACGATATTTATCTGAATAAAGACATCCCCACTAATGTGAGAGATATTTTGAGAATTGGAAAAGATCGCAAATTACCAACCGTGAGAAAAGTTGATAATAAAAGAGTAGAATTTAGTGTACCCGAACCTTTTAGACCATTCTTACAAAGTGCTGGTGCTGCTATTTTACCTGCTCATGTATTAAGAGAATCGGTAAAAACAAAAGATCAAGATGGTAAACCGAAATTTCTAACAATGTGGGGTGTAGATACTCCACCTGAGCAAATTATTGTTAATGGACCTTATAAACTAGAACGTTACGATACCAGTCAACGGATAATTTTTCGTCGTAATCCCTATTATTGGCGTAAAGATGCACAAGGTCAACCCCAACCTTATATTGAGCGTATTATTTGGCAAATTGTTGAATCTACAGATACATCTTTACTGCAATTTCGTTCTGGTGGGTTAGACTTTGTAGGAGTGACACCTGATTATTTTTCTTTGCTCAAAGCACAAGAAAAACAAGGTAATTTCCAAATTTATAATGGAGGTCTTTCATCAAGTACAAGTTTCATTTCTTTCAATTTGAATAAAGGTAAAAGAAATGGTAAACCCCTTGTTAATCCGATTAAATCACGTTGGTTTAATAGTGTGGAATTTCGTCAAGCTATAGCTTACGCAATTGATCGAAAAACCATGATTAACAATACTTTTCGTGGTTTAGGTCAAATGCAAAATTCACCGATTTCTGTCCAAAGTCCTTATTATCTCACTCCAGAACAAGGATTAAAAGTTTATAATTACAATCCTGAAAAAGCTAAGGAATTACTACTCAAAGCTGGTTTTAAATACAATGCACAAAATCAATTAGAAGATGCACAAGGAAACCGGGTGAGATTTGCTTTACTTACCAATGCAGGTAATAAAATCCGTGAAGCAATGGGTTCACAAATTAAACAAGATTTGAGTAAAATAGGTATCCAAGTTGATTTCACACCTTTAGCATGGAATACTTTTTTAGATAAACTTTCTAATACTTTAGATTGGGAAGCATCGTTGTTAGGTTTAACAGGTGGTTTAGAACCCAATGAAGGTGCAAGTGTTTGGTCTCCTGAAGGTGCTTTACATATGTTTAATCAAAAACCCCAACCAGGACAAAAACCAATTCAAGGTTGGGAAGTTGCACCTTGGGAAGCAAAAATACATCAACTTTATATTCAAGGCGCTCAAGAATTTGATGAAGCGAAGGTGAAAGAAATTTATGCTGAAAGTCAAAAAATAACACAGGAGAATTTACCCTTTATTTATTTGGTAAATCCCTATTCTCTAGGAGCGGTAAGAAATAAGTTTGCAGGAATTAAATATTCTGCTTTGGGTGGTGCTTTCTGGAACATTCATGAAATTAAAATTACAAAGTAGGTGATGGGTGATGGGTGATGGGTGATTGGTGATTGGTGATAAATAATTATCTATTACCCCATTCCCTATTCCCTATTCCCTATTCCCTATTCCCTATTCCCTATTCCCTATTCCCCATTCCCCATTCCCTATTCCCTATTCCCCATTCCCCAAAAAACTGCTGTGAGTCAACCTGAAAATTTAAAATCTCTATTAGAATCTGTTGCTAATGGTACAATTTCCCCAGATACAGCTTTTGAATCTCTCAAAGATTTAGCTTATGAATCTGTGGGTGAGTTTGCCAAAATCGATCATCATCGTCATTTAAGAACCGGTTTCCCCGAAGTTATTTGGGGTCCTGGTAAAACTCCTGAGCAAATTGCTCAAATTATGGAAGTGATGCGTCATCGTACTTCCGTAGTCATGGCCACTCGTATTCAACCAGATGTATATTCTATCCTGCAAAAAAAAGTCAGAGGTTTACAATACTTTGAATTAGCAAGGATTTGTGCGATTATTCCCCATGAAATTCAACCGCGTTTTCCCGGAGAAATAGGTATAGTTTCTGCTGGTACTGCTGATTTACCCGTCGCTGAAGAAGCTGCTATGACTGCCCAATTGTATGGTTTCCGTGTGCAGCGTCTTTGGGATGTGGGGGTGGCAGGTATTCACCGTTTATTAAATAATCGTCATTTGCTTAATTCTGCATCTGTATTAATTGTCGTAGCGGGCATGGAAGGAGCTTTACCAAGTGTGGTTGCAGGTTTAGCAGATTGTCCAGTGATTGCTGTTCCTACTAGCATCGGTTATGGTGCAAGTTTTGGCGGTTTAGCTCCTTTGTTAACAATGCTTAATTCTTGTGCAGCAGGTATTGGTGTGGTTAATATTGATAATGGCTTTGGTGCAGCGGTGTTAGCAGGACAAATTTTGCGAACTTCCGAGAAATTACGCTTGGCATCGGATAAAGAGTTAGGTTAATACAGTGAAAACTGCGTATAATTTCGGTAACTGCTGATTGGATCAATTACTGCTAATTCAATAAGCTGATCACCCGTTTGGTAAAGAGATTATGGAATATTTGCATTTTCATGATACACTGTTTTCCCTTTTGGGAAATATACACATTGATATTAACCTTGTAGCTACTTTGTAGCTACTAAGATACAAGACCCAGATGTTTTAGGATAGATGCAAAATGCTTGGAATAACTTTGTTAAAACAGGTCAAGTTTGGGCAATGTTAATTGGGATGGTTATCGGCTATATGTTTAAGAGTTTAACAAGTTACGGTTGAATGAATTTTGGATTTTAGATTTTAGATTTTAGATTTTAGATTTTAGATTTTAGATTTTAGATTTTAGATTTTAAATTTTAGATTTTAGATTTTAAATTTGGAATTGATATTCATTCAAAGTCTAAAATCACAAATTGTTATTACCTCTCCTTTCTAATTTATGACCGAAAAACAAACTTGGAGCCAGCGGTTTGAAACCGCTCTACATCCAGCGATCGCTCGTTTTAATGCCAGTATCAGTTTTGACATTGAACTCATAGAATATGACATCACTGGTTCTCAAGCTCATGCTCAAATGCTGGCTCACACAGGAATTATTTCCCCAGAAGAAGGAGAGAAATTAGTTACAGGTTTAGAACAAATTAGGCAAGAATACCGAGAAGGTAAATTTCAACCTGGTATTGATGCCGAAGATGTGCATTTTGCTGTAGAAAAGCGACTTACAGAAATTATTGGCGATGTCGGTAAAAAGCTACATACCGCCCGTTCTCGTAATGACCAAGTAGGAACAGATACAAGACTTTATTTGCGCGACCAAATTCAACAAATTCGTCAGTATTTAAGGGAATTTCAAAAAGTATTACTAGATATTGCGGAAAACAACGTTGAAACCCTCATTCCTGGCTATACCCACCTCCAACGCGCCCAACCGCTGAGTTTAGCCCATCACCTCTTAGCATACTTGCAGATGGCACAACGGGACTGGGAACGTTTAGGAGATGTTTACAAACGAGTGAATATTTCCCCCTTGGGTTGTGGTGCTTTAGCGGGAACGACTTTTCCCATTGATAGACATTACACAGCAAAACTATTGCATTTTGATGATATTTATGCTAATAGCTTAGATGGAGTCAGCGATCGCGATTTTGCCATAGAATTTCTCTGTGCAGCGAGTATGATCATGGTTCACCTCAGCCGTCTTTCGGAAGAAGTGATCCTGTGGGCATCAGAAGAATTTCGCTTTGTCACCCTCAAAGATAGCTGTGCTACAGGTTCTAGCATCATGCCCCAAAAGAAAAACCCCGACGTACCAGAGTTGGTAAGAGGGAAAACCGGGCGGGTTTTTGGTCATCTTCAGGCCATGTTAGTAATTATGAAAGGTTTACCCCTGGCATATAACAAAGACTTGCAAGAAGACAAAGAAGGTATTTTTGATGCTGTGAACACAGTTAAAGCCTGTTTAGAGGCTATGACTATTTTAATGCAAGAAGGTTTAGAATTTCGACCCCAACGCCTAGCAGAAGCAGTAGCAGAAGACTTTTCCAATGCTACCGATGTCGCAGACTATTTAGCAGCGCGGGGAGTACCTTTTAGGGAAGCTTATAATATCGTTGGTAAAGTCGTGAAAACCAGTATCGCTGCTGGTAAACTGCTGAAAGATTTAACCTTGCAAGAATGGCAACAAATACACCCCGCCTTTGCAGAAGATATTTATGAAGCCATATCACCCCGTCAAGTAGTTGCAGCCCGTAATAGTTACGGTGGTACAGGCTTTGAGCAAGTTAAACAGGCGCTCATTGCTGCACGTACTCAAATTGTATAACAATAAATAGGTAATTGGTAATTGGTGATTGGTGATTGGTGATGGGTGATTGGTGATGGGTGATTGGTGATTGGTGATTGGTGATGGGTGATTGGGAAAAAAATAAACTGTTGCCTTGTGCCTTGTGCCTTCTGCCTTCTGCCTTCTGCCTTCTGCCTTCTGCCTTCTGCCTTCTGCCTCCTAAAAACAAGGGCGTACAGATAAAAATAAATGTACGCCCAAACATAGCAAATTAATTCCAGAGTAAATATTCAAAGAGTAAATATTCAAACAGTAAAATTAATCAGCAGCGTCCATTGCTGCTGCCCCTGTTTCTTCATCTTCACTCTTAGGTGGTCTTTGTTGGAACCGTCTTTGCATTCTTCCTGTCGTAGTCCGTTTACGAAACTTCCTGGCATAAGCCTGGTTCCGTAGCGCCTTTTCTTTTTTCGGGTTACGGCGCTTGGCCATATTCACCTCATGAATAAACAACAAAAAACCTACACTCAGGCAATATCCAGTTACCGATGTTATTGATACACTTTCAGCCTAGTGTAGAAATCAAAATAGTTGAAACAGTATCCTAGTCTACCTTATTTAATGGAGGTATGTCAAGCCGGATTGATCATAATTTTTCTTATGAGTCAGGAGTTTAAGGAGTCAGGAGTTTAAGGAGTCAGGAGTTCAAGGAGTTAGGAGTTTAAGGAGTTAGGAGTTCAAGGAGTCAGGAGTTCAAGGAGTTAGGAGTTCAAGGAGTTAGGAGTTTAAGGAGTTTAAGGAGTTTAAGGAGTTTAAGGAGTTAGGCAATTACTGACAGCAGATGTTAAAATTGACTGATTCTCAGAATGACCATGAGCAAGTCCTAAGTTGACAATTTCATAGACAAAACTATACTTATATTTATTGACAAAAATCAATATATTTTTAGGAAAAAATCAACTACTTGATATATAATACGGTGATATCAAGTATTGAATTGAGACTATTGCCGACGCGAAAACCAAGCAATGATGGTGGTAGTCTTTTTCAGAAACTTAATTGGAACACAATCGCGTCTGGCTAAGGCGTGAAAGTCTACTGAGGGATAACTGCTCCCATGCTCCCGTTGAAGTAGAAAGTAAAGTCTAGTTTTGTCTAGGTTTTATATAGCAGAATAATAAACCTAATACTTGATAGAGTTGTATAAAAAAAACGAAAATCATCTTTTGTGAGTTACATTTCTATCAAGTGTTCGCCAATTAACAATTACAAAATAAGAATTTGAAGATTGAACATTCTGGCTTTTTTTAGTTCATTAATTAAATCTATTGGTAGCTTATGGCACGTTGGAAAAACAGTATTGGGTATTATTTTCCGCCATCCCATTACTGGTACTAGCGTGATTCCCATTTTACCTGATGGTAGAATTGTTTTGATTCGTCGCAGTGATGATGGTTGTTGGTCTTTACCGGGAGGAATGATAGACTGGGGAGAGGATATTGCTAGTGCAGTTTGTCGAGAATTAAAGGAAGAAACTGGACTAGAATTATTAAAAATTCGGCGTTTGGTAGGGGTGTATTCTGCACCAGATAGAGATCCGAGAATTCATTCTATTTGTGTTGTGGTGGAAGCAGAAGTACAAGGAGAAATGAAAGTTGAAGATAATTTAGAAGTGTTAGAAATTCAAGCTTTTGATCCTAGTTCTTTACCTCAACCTCAAATGTCTCATGATCACGCTAGACAGTTAGAAGATTATTTACAAGGTTTAACAACTTTGGCATAATTGGTAATTAGTCATTAGTCATTAATTTTCTTTACCCAATCACCCATCCCCCATCACCAATTAATAAATAAGCTGTTGTGCATTTAATTTATATAAGGTTAACAGGCAAGATGCCTGTTCCACAAGACTTAAGAATATTAAGATTATACAGTTTAGCTGCATGACAGCTTAACTTCAATCTGAAATGCGATCGCTGATCTTGTAGGTTGGGTTGAGGAACAAAACCCAACAAACTATCCCTAAAACTAGCTAAACTGTATAATCGAAAAACCTGAACTTACAGTAGCACAAGCATCTTGCTTGTATTAATTATTCAAGTTAAAGGCACAACAGCTTAACTTCGCTCTAATTTTATTACTGCTATATAAAACCTAGACAAAACTAGACTTTACTTTCTACTTCAACGGGAGCATGGGAGCAGTTATCCCTCAGTAGACTTTCACGCCTTAGCCAGACGCGATTGTGTTCCAATTAAGTTTCTGAAAAAGACTACCACCATCATTGCTTGGTTTTCGCGTCGGCAATAGTCTCAATTCAATACTTGATATCACTGTATTATATATCAAGTAGTTGATTTTTTCCTAAAAATATATTGATTTTTGTCAATATAAGTATAGTTTTGTCTATGAAATTGTCAACTTAGGACTTGCTCAATTACTCAATTACTCAATTACTCAATTACTCAATTACTAAAAATTACTATGGTGACAACTACAGGAAATACAAATCATCAGGAGTTAGTCGGTTTGATTTGGAGTATAGCCGACAAACTCCGGGGACCTTATCGCCCTCCCCAATATCGGCGGGTAATGTTACCTTTGATAGTGTTGCGGCGATTAGATGCGGTATTAGAACCAACTAAAAAAGCTGTACTAGAAGCCCAAGTAAAATATGAGGGGATGGAGATAAAAGGAGACGCATTAGAAAAAGCGATCGCCAAAGTTGCCACAGGTACAGATAGAACCCAACCTTTATACAATCTCAGTAAGTTCACATTTAATAGTTCTGATACCTCATCCACAGACTCTAACTATGTTCCCCAATATGTAAGTTTATTGAGTGACCCAGATGGCATTACCAGTAACTTACGCAATTATATCAATGGTTTCTCCCCCAGGGCGCGAGATATATTTGAAAAATTTGATTTTGATGCGGAAATAGAAAAACTCGATGAAAGTAATCGCTTGTATTTAGTAATTAAAGAACTTTGTAAACCAGAAATAGATGTATCACCAGAGAAACTTTCTAACCTACAAATGGGTTATTTATTTGAAGAATTGGTGAGAAAATTTAATGAACAAGCAAACGAAGAAGCGGGAGACCACTTTACACCCCGTGAAGTAATTCGCTTGATGGTAAATCTGGTTTTCTGTGATGAACAAGATGTCTTTAAACAAGGTATTTATCGTTCTATTTATGACCCCACAGCCGGAACAGGGGGAATGTTATCAGTAGCAGAAGAACATATTAAAAATCAGAATCCCCAAGCTAACTTAGGATTATTTGGGCAAGAATATAACCCCGAATCCTATGCTATTTGTTGTGCAGATTTACTGATTAAAGATGAACCCATTGATAATATTATTTATGGCGATACATTGGGAGTCAAAAACGCCAAAGCTAAGAGTAATAACTTCTTACCCCATGACGGACACCCTGATAAAAAATTTCATTATATGTTTGCCAATCCTCCCTTTGGAGTAGAATGGAAACCAGAGGAAGATTTTGTTAAAGATGAATATGAAAGTTTAGGATTTAATGGCAGATTTGGCGCAGGTTTACCACGCATTAATGATGGTTCATTGTTGTTCCTCCAACATAAGATATCAAAAATGCACAAACCACCAGAGGAAGGAGGAGACGGTTCAAGAATTGCCATTGTCTTTAATGGTTCTCCTTTATTTACAGGAGATGCGGGAAGTGGTGAAAGTAATATTAGAAGGTGGATCATTGAAAATGACTGGTTAGAAGCGGTGGTTGCATTACCTGACCAGATGTTTTATAACACCGGAATTTTCACTTATATTTGGTTAGTTACTAATAAAAAAGCTGCCCATAGAAAAGGTAAAGTACAGCTTATTGATGGTACAAAACATTACCAGAAAATGAAAAAGAGTCTTGGTAATAAGCGCAATGAATTATCCCCCGCACATATTACCGAACTGGTGCGATTATATGGAGATTTTCACCACAATGGTATTAGTGAAGTAGAAACAGATGGACAAATAGAACAGCGAGTATGTTCTAAGATATTTGATAATCGGGAATTTGGCTTTTTAAAGATTACTGTGGAACGTCCATTAAGATTAAATTTTCAGGTGAGTGAGGAACGTTTAGGGAGATTATGGGAACAAACAGCGTTTCAAAATTTAGCTACTACTAAAAAGCGCAAAGATGAAAAAGTACAACAGTTAGAAATATTAGAGGGTAAAAATCTCCAATCACAGATTATTGATGCTTTACAAAATATGCAAGCTGATAAACTGTATTTATCCCGTACAGAGTTGGAAACAGATTTAAACAAGGTGTTAAAAAAGGCAGGATTAACATTAAAAGCACCTGTAAAAAAAGCGATTTTAGCAGCATTAGGAGAAACAGATCCACAAGCAGAAATTTGTACAGATGCTAAAGGAAATCCTGAACCTGATAGTAATTTACGTGATACAGAAATTGTGCCTTTACCAGATGATATTCCTTTACCTTTACCCTTGGAATATGGAGACAAAGCGAGTGTCAACGAATTGATTAAGTTAGTAGAAAACCACTGTCAAGAATATTTAGAAAAAGAAGTTTTACCCCATGTTCCAGATGCTTGGATTGATTTTGATAAAACTAAGGTAGGTTATGAAATTCCTTTAAATCGCCATTTTTATGTATATCAACCACCCAGAAATTTAGATGCAATTGAGGATGATATTAAATCTTTGGAAACGGATATTATGGCGATGTTAGGGGAAGTGGTTTAATGATAATATCCCCGATTTCTTTTATTACCACGTTAATAAATTGGTTGATAATATTACCTTTTTAATCAATTTATCAATAAAATATCAATTGATGATAGAAGTCGGGGATTTGGGTATGATGGCAAGATTGTTAATAAAAGTTTTCATCTTGTCCCTAGAATATGCTGTAAAATTAAAAGATAGATTGGGGAGATTTTAGTAATGGCATTAGTGATTTTAGATGAGCAATTAGAAAGTATGCAGCTTTCAGAAGCAGTCAGACAAAAGGCTTTACAAAAAGCCAAGGAAGGTTATGTAATGACATTATTAGAAGTAGGAGAAATTACCAGTGGTAGGGCGGGTAAAATTCTTGGCATTTCTCGTTTAGAAGTCATAGAAATGATGAAAAAATGGGGTATTTCTCTTTTTGATGATTCTCAAACCTTGGATGAATTACGTCAAGAGGTAGAACAAGCAGAATTAGTTTTAAATCAACATAATTATTAAATGATAATTGTTTCTGATAAGCTGTTGTGCATTTAATGTGTATAAGTGGAACAGGCATCTTGCCTGTTAAACAAGAGTTCAGAATATTAGGATTATACAATTTAGCTGTGTAACAGCTTACAAGTGGAACAGGCATCTTGCCTGTTAAACAAGAGTTCAAAACATTAGGGTTATACAATTTAGCTGTGTAACAGCTTACAAGAGTCGTTGAAATTAGATTTAGGGGAGTCAGAAGCCATTGCTTTAGCGGAGGAAATAGGAGCTTCTCAGTTGTTAATAGATGAAAAAGCAGCGCGGAAAGTTGCTATGGCTCGCAAGTTGCCTTTAATTGGTACTGTAGGGGTATTATTATTAGCAAAGCGTCGGGGTTTGTTGGCTAGTATTTAGGGTGTTTTAGATGAGATGCAAGCACAGGGAATGAGAATTTCTGACAGACTTTATGTACAAGTTTTGACTTTGGTACAGGAACAGGAGTAAGAATAAAAAAGAAGTAGGGTATTTGTTCAGGTAAAATAAAAATACAGCTAAGGGAGATTTTATAATTATGCAAATCACCATAGATTTACCAGATAATTTAACAGACAAGATTCAAAATGAATGGGGTAATTTACCACAAAAAATCATTGCCAATCTTGTCTTAGATGCTTTGCGGGAAGGTTTAATTGATTTTCAGGAAATGAAGGAGATGCTTAATTTTTTCTCTGAGGTAGAATTACAGGAATTTTTAAAACAAAAGAATATGCTGCATACTAAAGGAATCCTCAATTTATCTGGTGCTTGTGCGGATATTGATTTTAATGTTGATGAACTAGGAATTTATGAAGATAGGGATGATGATTTAGTTGGGGTGTTTAATGAATAAAAATTCTTTAGTTTATTTATTAGATACAAATGTTTGTATTATGTATCTCAAGGGGAGGTCATTGAGTATTAATCATCATCTCGATAATCTAGAACCTGAAAAAGTTGCGGTTTGTTCTGTGGTGAAATCTGAGTTATTTTATGGGTCAAGGCGAAGTAATAACCCTGAAAAAGCTTTGAAGATTCAAAAATCATTTTTATATCAGTTTGTATCTTTACCTTTTGATGATAATTGTGCGGAAGTTTATGGACAGATTCGGGCTGATTTAGCTAAAATTGGTACTCCTATTAGTTCCAATGATATACAAATTGCTGCTATTGCTTTGGCGAATAATTTAATTTTAGTAACTCATAATGTGAGAGAGTTTAGCAGAATTGACGGGTTAAAGTTTGAAGATTGGGAAGTTAGTTAAATGGGTAAGTATCAGGGTTATGATAAGTATAAAGATTCTGGGGTTGAGTGGTTGGGTGATGTTCCTGAACATTGGGAAGTAATTCGTATTAAATTTAGTACCTATGTAAAAGGGCGTGTAGGTTGGCATGGATTAAACTCAAAAGAGTTTTTATATGAAGGCGATTTCTATTTAGTGACTGGAACAGATTTCAAAGGTAGAACAATAAATTGGGAAAGTTGTTACAGAATTACAGAAGAACGATATGAGGAAGACCCTTATATACATTTAAAAGAAAATGATATTTTAATAACCAAGGATGGAACAATTGGGAAAGTTGTACAAGTTAAAAATATCCCGTATAAAGCATCTGTAAACAGTGGAGTATTTGTAACTAGACCACTGAAAAACAAGCCTTATAAAGATGACTATATGTTCTATGTTTTAAATTCTAATATTTTCCATGAATTTATAGACATTCAAAAATCAGGTACAACAATTAGTCATTTATATCAAAACGTATTTGAAAACTTTGAATATCCTTTTCCCCCATTAGATGAACAAGAAAAGATAGCCCGATTTTTAGACTATAAAACCAAACAAATAGATGATCTGATAGCGAAGAAAGAAACCCTGATAGAAAAACTGGACGAAAAACGCACGTCCCTTATTAGTCACGCTGTCACCAAAGGACTAGATGTAAATGTCCCGATGAAAGATTCTGGTATTGAGTGGTTGGGTGAAATTCCGAAGCATTGGGAAATATCAAAAGCTAAGTTTGTTTCTCGTATTTTTGTACCTCAAAGAAACAAGCCTGATTTGAATTTAGATGATGGATTTTCTTGGCTTACAATGGATGATATGTTATCTGATACAGTAACTAATACAACCTTTAAAGTTACAAAAGAAGCGGCTCAAAATGCAGGTTCTAGAGTTTTAAAAAAAGGGTCTGTTGTTGCTAGTTGTGTGGGTAACTTTGGAGTTTGTGCAGTTATCAATGTAGATGTAATTATCAATCAACAATTACAAGCTTTTATTCCTGATAAAAATATAATACCGGAGTTTTTGCGAGAAATTGTAAAAATATCCAAGGATTATTTTCAGATGATTGCAACAGCAGCAACAGTTGTTTATGTAAATCAATCTGGTTTTGCAAATATGCCTATCATATTACCGCCAAAAGAAGAACAAGAAAAAATAATTAATTATATAGCAATAACAAAAGAAAAATTAGAAGAACAAAAAACCAAAATTCAACAAGCAATAGACCTATTAAAAGAATACCGCACAGCCTTGATCACCAACGCCGTCACAGGTAAAATAGATGTGAGGAAAATTACCATACCTAAAATATAGTCAATGTAGTTAAATAAATCAAACCTGTAATTATAAAACCTGATGCTAAAACATTTTTAAACCCGTTCCCTATTCTCTACCACAAAACCCATGATAGACCACGATAGACTATTTAAAGAATTAATCCAAACATTCTTTTGGGAATTTATAGAACTGTTTCTACCAGAAATATTAGAATATGTAGAAAAAGACACCCTTACCTTTTTACCAGAAGAAATATTTACAGATGTCACCGCTGGAGACAAAAGAAAAATAGACCTATTAGCACAAGTCAAATGGCAAGGAAAAGACAGTTATTTTTTAATACATCTAGAAAACCAAGGATATAATCAAAAAGAATTTGAACGGCGAATGTTTCATTACTTTTCCCGTTTAGATGCCAAATATTTACTTCCTATCTTCCCCATCGTTATATTTTCCTATGATGAACCAAAACGCCCAGAGAAAAACCAATATACCGTTAACTTCCCCAACCGCAAAATATTAGAATTTAACTATGTTGCCATTCAACTAAACAACCTCAACTGGCGCAACTTTTTAAACCAACCCAACCCCGTAGCAGCAGCATTAATGGCAAAAATGGACTTTGCACCAGAAGAAAGAGTCCGCGTCAAACTAGAATGCCTAAGAATGTTAGTAACACTCCAGTTAAACCCTGCTAAAATGGAACTAATTTCCGGTTTCATTGACACCTACCTCAGATTAAACACCATAGAAGAACAACAACTAGAAACAGAATTAAAACAAGCCAACTTAGTAGAACAGGAACAAATCATGGAAATTGTTACCAGTTGGATGGAGAAAGGTATTGAACAAGGAGAACAAAAAATAGTTAAAAAGCTACTAAAACGGCGTTTTAATAATATTACACCCAGCCTAGAAAACCGGATTAATGAATTATCTGTAGAACAGATAGAGAGTCTAGCAGATGCTATTTTTGATTTCCAATCTGTAGATAATTTAATTAACTGGTTAGACCAACAAAAATAACTTAAAATAACTTAATTGTAGGTTGGGTTTCACTTTGTTCTACCCAACCAATTTAAAATATTTACAGCATATTTCATCTACATGATGTACAGAACAGGCAAGACTTGTACTGAGCGGTTAGTGAGCGGAGTCGAACTATGTCGAAGTGTGCCTGTGCTACAAGGGTTTTATCATTAATATCTGTACCTCATAATAACGGAAATTGCTGTAAATAAATCAAACCTGTAATTATAAAACCTGATGCTAAAACATTTTTAAACCTTTACCATATTCTCTACCACAAAACCCATGATAGACCACGATAGACTATTTAAAGAATTAATCCAAACATTCTTTTGGGAATTTATAGAACTGTTTCTACCAGAAATATTAGAATATGTAGAAAAAGACACCCTCACCTTTTTACCAGAAGAAATATTTACAGATGTCACCGCTGGAGACAAAAGAAAAATAGACCTATTAGCACAAGTCAAATGGCAAGGAAAAGACAGTTATTTTTTAATACATCTAGAAAACCAAGGATATAATCAAAAAGAATTTGAACGGCGAATGTTTCATTACTTTTCCCGTTTAGATGCCAAATATTTACTTCCTATCTTCCCCATCGTTATATTTTCCTATGATGAACCAAAACGCCCAGAGAAAAACCAATATACCGTTAACTTCCCCAACCGCAAAATATTAGAATTTAACTATGTTGCCATTCAACTAAACAACCTCAACTGGCGCAACTTTTTAAACCAACCCAACCCCGTAGCAGCAGCATTAATGGCAAAAATGGACTTTGCACCAGAAGAAAGAGTCCGCGTCAAACTAGAATGCCTAAGAATGTTAGTAACACTCCAGTTAAACCCTGCTAAAATGGAACTAATTTCCGGTTTCATTGACACCTACCTCAGATTAAACACCATAGAAGAACAACAACTAGAAACAGAATTAAAACAAGCTAACTTAGTAGAACAGGAACAAATCATGGAAATTGTTACCAGTTGGATGGAAAAAGGTATTGAACAAGGAGAACAAAAAATTATCAAAAAACAAATAAAACGGCGTTTTAATAATATTACACCCAGCCTAGAAAACCGGATTAATGAATTATCTGTAGAACAGATAGAGAGTCTAGCAGATGCTATTTTTGATTTCCAATCTGTAGATAATTTAATTAACTGGTTAGACCAACAAAAATAACTTAAAATAACTTAATTGTAGGTTGGGTAGAACAAAGTGAAACCCAACCAATTTAAAATATTTACAGCATATTTCATCTACATGATGTACAGAACAGGCAAGACTTGTACTGAGCGGTTAGTGAGCGGAGTCGAACTATGTCGAAGTGTGCCTGTGCTACAAGGGTTAAGAATATTAGGATTATACTGAAAATATTTACAAAATTTGGTCATACACCAATGCACACAGAAAAAGAATTTGAACACACCATCGAAGGGGAACTACTGCAACACAGTGGCTACCAGCAAAGTAACCCCGCAGAATACGACCCAGAAACCGCCCTTTTCCCCACAGAAATCATCAATTTCATCCAAACCACCCAACCTAAACAATGGCAACGCCTAGCCACCAATAAAGACCCCCAAAAAATCCTTATAGATAGCCTCACCAAAGAACTCAAAAGCCGGGGAATGCTAGATGTCCTCCGTAATGGTTTCAAATGCTACGGTAAAACCTTACGAGTCGCCTACTTCCAACCTAACACCGCCATGAACCCGGAGACCTTGGCACAGTATCAAAAAAATCGCCTCACCATCACCCGCCAAGTCACAATTAAAACCGGACGTATACCTGATATCCTCCTCAGTCTCAACGGCCTACCCATCGCCACCATCGAACTGAAAAACCCCCTCACCCAGCAAACCTACCTCAACGCCATCCACCAATACAAACAGGATAGAGACCCCAAAGACCCCCTATTTGTCTTTAAACAACGGTGCTTAGTCCACTTTGCCCTAGACACAGAAGAAGTATGGATGACCACCAAACTAGCAGGAGAAAATACTTACTTCCTCCCCTTCAACAAAGGCCATAACCACGGTGCTGGCAACCCACCGGGGGAAAATGGCGAATATCGCACCAGTTACTTTTGGCGAGAAGTATTACAAAAAGATAGTTTATTAGATATATTAGCCCGATTTTTACACATAAAAATTGAAGAAATCAAAACACCCACAGCCACAGGAATTAACTATCAAAAAAAAGAAACTTTAATTTTCCCCCGCTATCATCAACTTAATGTAGTTCGTCAATTAATTGCACATACCAAAAAACATAAAGCCGGACATAATTATTTAATTCAACATTCCGCAGGTTCAGGAAAATCAAACTCTATTGCATGGTTGGCACATCGGTTAGCCAACCTCCACGATAACCAAGATGAAAAAATCTTTCATACCGTCGTCGTTATCACCGATAGAACCATCTTAGACCAACAACTCCAAAACACCATTTATCAATTTGACCATAAAGCCGGAGTGGTGCAAAAAATAGATGAAAACACCCAACAACTAGCCACAGCTTTAAATGATGGTGTACCAATTATTATTTCCACCATTCAAAAATTCCCCTTTATTAATAAAGCCATCGAAACCTTAGCTAAAAAAGGTAAAACCATAGACATCACCACCAAAGATAAACGCTTTGCTATTATAGTAGATGAGGCACATAGTTCCCAAAGTGGAGAAACCGCCAATGAACTGCGGCAAATTCTCAATAAAGATGGCATTGAATCAGCCATTGCTGCCCAAATTTTAGCAGATGAAACAGAAGAAGATTTAACAGACCAAGCCAAACAAGAACTATTAAAAGAACAAATTGCCCGCACCAAACAACCTAACTTGAGTTATTTCGCCTTTACAGCTACACCCAAACAAAAAACCCTGCTGGTATTTGATGAACCAGGAGAAAACGGTCAATCTCCCTTTCATCTTTACACCATGCGGCAAGCAATTGAAGAGGGATATATTAAAGATGTACTAGCCAATTATACCTGCTATGAAAGATATTATGAATTGGTGCAGCTTTCCCAAAATAACCCCGACTTACCCCGTCGCCAAGCAGCCAAAGCCATTGCCAGATTTATCGAATTTCACCCCCATAACATCGCCCAAAAAGTAGAAATTATTATCGAACATTTCCGCAACCATACCCGTCATAAAATAGGCGGTAAAGCTAAAGCAATGGTTGTCACCCGTTCCCGTGAACACGCAGTAAGATATAAACTGGAATTTGATAAATATATTAAAGCAAAAGGCTATAGTGATATTAGATCTTTAGTCGCTTTCTCTGGTTCTATCACCTTAGATGAATTACCAGATGAAACATTTACAGAAGTCAACATGAATGGAGGCATTAAATCTCAAGAAATTGCCGATAAATTTACCAGTGATGCTTACCAAGTATTATTAGTAGCGAATAAATTTCAAACTGGATTTGACCAACCATTATTACATACAATGTTTGTAGATAAAAGGCTAGATGGAGTCCAAGCAGTGCAAACTTTATCTCGCCTCAATCGTACCACCACAGGGAAAGAAGACACCTTTGTACTGGATTTTGTCAACAAACCAGAGGACATTTACCAAGCCTTTAAACCCTACTACGAAGAAACCCCCGTAGGAGAAACAGCAGACCCCCAACAATTAAATGATTTATCCTATCAACTTTATCAATGGCAACTTTTTAGCCTAGATGATGTTAACCAATGGTGTGAAATTTCGTTTCGTCCTAAAACTTCCTTGACTGGCGGTGAACATCAAAAATTAAATAGTTTATTAGATCCAATTGTAGACAAATATCAAGAATTAGCAGAACCAGAACAAGAACAATTTAAAAATCAATTAACCAGCTTTCATAATTTGTATTTATTCCTAGCGCAAATTATTCCTTATCAAGATTCAGAACTTGAAAAACTTTATGCTTACGGACGATTTTTACTCAAGAAATTACCCAAAAGTAAAAACGCTCCCCAAATTGATTTATCTAGGGATATAGAAATTAAATATTATCGCTTAGAAAAAATCAGTGAAGGCAAAATTGATTTAAAATCAGGTACAGCAGAACCATTAACAGGTGCTACAGCAGTCGGAACTCGTCAACCAGATAGAGAAGTTCCCCTATCCCAGCTTATAGACTCTCTTAATGAACGGTTTGGGACTAATTTTACCCTAGCAGATCAGTTATTTTTTGAACAAATCACCGAAACAGCTATTAGTAAAGATGATATCAAACAAGCAGCCCAAGTCAACAGCAAAGAAAACTTCGCCCCTGTCCTAGAAAAGCATCTGGAAGCGTTGTTTATTAAACGCATGGACGGGAATGAAAAAATCTTTATGGAGGTGATGAATAATGAAGAATTTAAAGCGGTGGTGTTTGATAAGTTATTGGCTAGTATTTATGAGAGTCTTAAAGGTGAGAATTTATGATAGTGCGATCGCCAATTCTGTAGGGTGCGTTAATTAAATGTAACTAAAATTTCGTCAGGAGAAATAAGCTGTTACACAGCTAAATTGTATAATCCTAATATTCTGAACTCTTGTTTAACAGGCAAGATGCCTGTTCCACTTATACAAATTAAATGCACAACAGCTTAACTTTGGTGAAATCAGCACCATGTCCTATTCGCCATTAAACCATATTGCCTTTATCCAAAAAATGTGACACAATTATTACCGTATCTGTTTTTTCTCTGTAAATCAGATGGTGATAGGTGTGAAACTACGTCAACGCTATCAAATCAGCCGCGTTTTAGGTAGCGGTGCATTTGGTGATACTTACCTAGCGCAAGATTTAGATTTACCTAACCATCCTCAGTGTGTGGTGAAACATCTACAAATTAAACCACCCAACACCGCAGCAGCTTTACCTATCGCTAGAAGGTTATTTGCACAGGAAGCAGAAACATTACAGAAGTTGGGAACTCATGATCAAATTCCGCAACTCTTTGCTTATTTTGAAGAAAACGGTGAATTTTATTTAGTTCAGGAATTTGTTAAAGGTGAAGATTTAAGTAAGGAAGTTTATCCTCAAAATAAGTTACCTGAAAATCAGGTGAAAAAGTTACTGATCGAAATTTTAGAAGTTTTAAATTTTGTCCATCAACAAAATATTATTCACCGCGATCTGAAACCTCAAAATATCATGCGTCGCAGTGGGGATGGTAAGATTATGTTGATTGACTTTGGTGCAGTGAAGGAAACCATGACGGTAAACTCCCAAGGTCAAACTATTTTAACTGTTGCTATTGGTACTCCTGGTTATATGCCTAGTGAACAAACCGCAGGAAGTCCAAAATTAGCAAGTGATATTTATGCGGTGGGAATGTTGGGAATTTATGCTTTGACGGGAATACAACCCCACCAATTACCTAAAGATCCTACCACTGAAGAGGTAATTTGGCGCAATTGGGCAAATGTTAGTGAAGATTTTGCCAAGATTTTAACTAAAATGGTGCGTTATCATTTTAGCGAGCGTTATCTAAATGCAGAACAAGCACTAAAAGCTTTAACTCCTGCACCTCCACCAGCACCAGCACCACCAGCACCACCTCCATCACTTCCTCCTCCAAAAACAGATCGTCGTCATTTTTTACAACTTGCTAGTGTTGCTGTGGGGAGTTTTGGTTTAGCGGTTGTTGCTAATAAGTTATTTTCTGGGAGTGGAGAAAAAATAACTTCAATTTTTACAACATCAAATAATTCCAACCTGAAAACCTTTAATTTTGAAGTTGTGAAAACCAACTCACAAGGAAGCATGATTAATAAAAGCAATGCTTCTGCAAGATACTATGAAGAGGATTTAGGAAACGGTGTAATTTTGGAAATGGTGGAAATACCAGGAGGAACATTCCTCATGGGTTCACCAGAGAGCGAAGAGGGTAGAGATTCAGATGAAAGTCCCCAGCATCAAGTAACTGTTCCCAGTTTCTTCATGGGTAAATATCCAGTAACACAAGAACAATATCAAGCGATTATGGGGAATAATCCTTCTTATTTTCAAGGTAATGGTTCGACTTCGCTCACCAACCGTGGTTCGACTTCGCTCACCAACCGTGGTTCGACTTTGCTCACCAACCAACGTCCTGTAGAAAGCGTTAGTTGGAATGATGCGGTTAAATTCTGTCAAAGGTTAAGCCAAAAAACAGGAAAAAACTACACATTACCCAGCGAAGCACAATGGGAGTATGCTTGTAGAGCCGGAACTACCACACCATTTTATTTTGGTGAAAGTATTACCCCAGATTTGGTAAACTATAATGGTAATTTTCCTTATGGTTCTGCTCCTAAAGGTGAGTATCGTGAAAGAACCACAGATGTAGGTTCTTTTCCCCCTAACGCCTTTGGTTTGTATGATATGCACGGCAATGTTTGGGAGTGGTGTTTGGATGATTATGTTGATAACTATAATAACACGCCTACAGATGGCAGTGCTGTGACAAGCCAAAGCGAATATAAAGTGCTGCGCGGTGGTTCTTGGAGCAGCCACCTCAGGGCTTGCCGTTCTGCGGATCGTAACAACCTCGACCCAGCCGACAACAGGTACGGCAGCTACGGGTTTCGGTTGGTAGTTTCCGGCGCAAGGACTCTTTAGTTCTTTACTCTCTTACCCTTTTACCCTCTACACTTTTTCTTTTTTCCCTCTTTCCTCGCCGTCAGGCGATCAAGTTTTTTTACGGTTTTTAATATGTCCGAATCAGGATATCTGGTTACTGAGCGACTTGTACTGAGCCTGTCCTGAGCGGTGTCGAAGGGCGGTGTCGAAGGGCGGTGTCGAAGGGCGCAGTCGAAGTACAGGATTTGAGGATTTACAGGATGGGGATTTTTGATTTCTTGGGTTTAGTTATGGGAAGTAAGAAAACCCTTTTTATTAAGTTGGGAATAGGAGATATAAAGACATAGTAATCCCTTGGGTCTGTCTTTTCTATCATAACATAAGCTGTGGAGATGTCAAGAACCTTGAAAATTCGTTGGCTGATTTTGGCTTATTGACATGATTCTCAATAGTTATTGAGAAAAAGCTATTTTTTTTGAGAATCAGGGGGTTAGTTGATCTTTTTTTTGTCTGAATCAGGATATTCAGGATTGAAGGATGTACAGGATGGGGATTGGTGATTTCTGGTGTTTGGTTATTTAAAAGTATGATAATTTAGGGATTTTGGAACAGTTTAGCAGATTGTAGATTGTGCGATATCTTTCATAAAAGTAGCGATCGCCAAATCCCAATTATTAAAATTACCAAAAAATCCTGTAAATCCTTAAATCCTGGACATCCTGATTCAGACAAATAAAAATCATTGCATCTCACAAATAACCTCTCAAAGACAATCCTGTAAATCCTTAAATCCTGGACATCCTGATTCAGACAATTTCCCAATCTTCTAATTTTAATTCGGGTATACGTGAAAATTCTCTGGTGTTGTGAGTGACTAAAATTAAATTGTTGGTTAAAGCAATAGCCGCAATTTGTAAATCATAACCACCGATAGGTGTTCCTTGTGCAGTGAGTTGAGCGCGAATGTTTCCGAAAATAGTGGCAGCTTGATCCTTAAAAGGTAAAGAAACAAACTGATTGAGAAAATCTTGCTGTAATTTCAAATTACGTTCTGGATCAGCACTACGCATTGCACCATAAAATAGTTCACCTTTGACAACTGAACAAACAGCGATTTCTGAAAGTGGTATGTTCTCAAGTTTTTTCTTTAAATAGAGATTTTTACCTTTGAGATAAACAATACAGGTATTAGTGTCTAGTAAGTAAATCATTAAAATGTTTCTCTCTCTGGTTGTTCTGTTTGTGGATGTCTGATAAATGTTTCATCCTGAATACATCCATAAAAATCACTGATTTTGATTCTGTTTTGAGTTTTATTTTGAACTGTTGCTGTTGTTTCATAGACAAGAACAATATCTAGTTCTGTTCCTTCTTGTGCTTCGGGTAAATGAATCTGCAATAGTCCATCTTTACCAATGCGCGATCGCACTCTCATACTGTGCATCATTAATTTTTTTCCTATATTCCAATAGTTATGATGTAATTATAAACAATTTTTGGCAATATTTTTATTTTAAAATAGAACAATCTAACAATATTACTCTACTCATTTATATTGACAACTTGTTTTTATTCAAAGCTGCTTCAATTTGAGGATAAGTTTCTTGATCATAGCCTGATTCATCAGCTATCCATTCGTCTACAAGTGCGATAATTTTTTCTAAAGAATTATTATTTTCTGGTTTTAATTCGCTTAAAGATTCTGTTGTAATTGGAATTTCGATACTGTGAGAGTATGATTTAATTTGAATTAAAAAATCTACTTTTGTTTTAACTGCCAGTAGTTCTTCAACAGAAAGAGAGTCTAGATGTTGAATAACATCAATCATTAATATTTTAGTCATAGTTTATTTCATTGTATAGAAAATAGTATACTTATTATATCACATTTTCAAAGGTTTTGTAAATCATGTGATATCTTTCGTAAAAGTAGCGATCGCCAAATCCCAATTATTAAAATTACCAAAAAATCCTGTAAATCCTCAAATCCTGGACATCCTGATTCTGACAAAAATCCAATTTTTGACTTTTGACTTTTGACTTTTGACTTCCCGAAGGGTGTCCTGATTCTGACAAAAATCCAATTTTTGACTTTTGACTTTTGACTTTTGACTTCCCGAAGGGTGTCCTGATTCTGACAAAAATCCAATTTTTGACTTTTGACTTTTGACTTTTGACTTCCCGAAGGGTGTCCTGATTCTGACAAAAATCCAATTTTTGACTTTTGACTTTTGACTTTTGACTTCCCGAAGGGTGTCCTGATTCAGACAATATTAACTTCTCTCATTCCCCAAAATATCAAATTATTATCTAAAATTATCTTTTCTCCTATTTCTGAAAACTGTTGTTTTAAATAAATTATCAATAACTCACCATCTCCCCCAGTAATAGCAATTTTACTATCAGGAAACAACGATAACCACTCATCAATAAACTCTTTTATTCCCGCCAATAAAGTGTAAATGATACCACTTTGAATTGCTTGTGGTGTATCCATAGCAAAACGGGGCGGTAAATCTATGATCTCCCTAATTTTTAACAATGGTAATTGTGCGGTTTTTTGTCCTAAACTGGTAAATTGTAAACCCAAACCTGGTAAAATAGCACCACCAATAAGACGCTGATTGGAGTCTGCCCCTGTAAAAGTTAATGCTGTTCCTGCATCAATTACTAACATGGGAAATCCATAGGATTTACCTGCGCCAAATAAAGCTAAAGCGCGATCAATGCCCAATGTGGGATACATTCCCCGGATAGGGACTTGATTTAAGGTGATTAAACGATGATTAGGGTAAGTTTGCCATAGTTGTGTTTGACTGGGAACTACGGAGGCTAAAACGAGAGTGATAGGCAGGTTAGGAGAAAGGAAGATAGAACGAGCATAAGATGGAGGAAGGGGAAAAGAATTTGTTTTTGCTAATTGTTCTATATCAGACTCTGATAAATGTTGTGTATCCCAGGTAGAGTTGAGAGTGTGATCTATAAATAAAGCCCAATGTAGCCGGGAGTTACCAACCATTAAGGCTAACCAAGGGTTGTTTGTCTGTTGCGGTTGGATATTCTGTTTCACAGTTTGTTTCACAGTTTGTTTCACAGTTTTAATTTTCTTAATTGAATGATAGGTTTTTTAAGAAAACGTTATATTCAACCCGTGTCACAATATAAGGCAGAGGAATAAATACTCAATAAAAGTTAAGGAGGGGAGTTATGGTATTGCTCACCGATAAAAATCAAGGTCAGGAAGGTACAACCCCAGTAAAACGGCTGACTATACAAACGGTAGAAATTGATCAGGATACCACGGCTATTCGTTCTTTAGACTGGAACCGCGATCGCTTTGATATTGAGTTTGGTTTGCAAAATGGTACAACTTACAACTCCTTTCTGATCCGCGGTGAACAAACTGCCCTGGTTGATACTTCCCATGAAAAGTTCCGTCAGCTATATTTTGATACACTGACTGGTTTAATTAATCCGCAAGATATAGATTACTTAATTATTAGCCACACAGAACCAGACCACAGTGGTTTAGTTAAAGATTTACTACAAAAAGCTCCTGATATTACCGTTGTTGGTTCTAAGGTAGCAATTCAATTTTTAGAAGATTTGGTACATCAGCCTTTTAAACGTCGTATTGTGAAAAATGGCGATCGCCTGGATCTCGGTAATGGCCATGAGTTTGAATTTGTGATTGCTCCTAATTTACACTGGCCTGATACTATTTTCAGTTTTGACCACAAAACCCAAATTCTTTACACCTGTGATGCTTTTGGAATGCATTACTGTACAGATAGCACTTTTGATGATGATTTATCTGCCATTGAAAAAGATTTTCAATATTACTATGAATGCTTGATGGGTCCTAATGCCCGTTCTGTGCTTTCTGCAATGAAGCGCATGGCAGAATTAAAAACCATCAAAATGATCGCTACAGGTCACGGACCCTTACTATACCACAATCTCCAAGAATTAACAGGACGTTACCTCAATTGGAGTCAAAACCAAACCAAAGCAGAAACCACTGTGGGTATATTTTACGTTTCTGAATATGGTTATAGCGATCGCCTAGCTCAATCTATTACCAACGGTATCGTAAAAACCGGGGTAGCTGTGGAAGTAGTTGATTTATCTGGATCAGTTGATTTACAAGAGTTACGGGAGCTTGTAGGACGCTGTAAAGGCTTGGTAGTGGGGATGAATCCCATATCTAGTAATACAAGCATTCAAACAGCATTGAGTACAGTTCTAGGATCTGCTACGGAAAAACAAGCCATTGGTATTTTTGAAACTGGTGGTGGAGATGATGAACCTACCTATCCACTGTTAAATAAATTCCGCTCTGCGGGTTTAACTGTAGCTTTTCCTGTGATTGAGATTCGGGAAACACCAACAGAAAACACCTATAAAAAATGTGAAGAAGCGGGAACAGATTTGGGACAGTTGGTGACAAAAGAAAAAAGTATCAAAGCTATGAAATCTTTAGGTGCTGATTTAGATAAAGCACTAGGAAGAATTAGCGGCGGTTTGTATATCATCACAGCCAAAAAAGGCGATGTTTCCAGCGCCATGTTAGCGTCTTGGGTAAGTCAAGCGAGTTTTAAACCTTTGGGTTTTTCTATTGCAGTAGCTAAGGATCGGGCGATAGAATCATTGATGCAAGTAGGCGATCGCTTTGTTCTCAATGTTTTAGAAGAGGGCAACTATCAAGCATTGATGAAACACTTCTTAAAACGTTTTAGTCCCGGTGCGGATCGTTTTGAAGGAGTGAAAACCCAACCAGCGGAAAATGGAGCGCCTATTTTGGGTGATGCTTTAGCTTACATGGAATGTGAAGTAGTTAGCCGGATGGACTGCGGCGATCATTGGGCGGTGTATAGTACGGTTTATGCAGGTAGAGTATCTAAACCTGAATCATTAACAGCAGTACACCATCGCAAAGTAGGAAACCATTATTAAAATCTCTTTTCCCCCTCCCCGCAAGCGAGGAGGGGAACAAGACAGGGGAAACGCATCTTATCAATAAGGACAATTTAATCTCAATAATGACCTGAAAATTCGCATTAACGTCTACTTATTGACAATAATTTAAACCATCACGATGACTCTGAAAAAATCAATCAAACGATAAATAGGGGTTGCTGAGAAAGTCTTTCCGTGAGGGCATAGGAGTCAGGAGTCAGGAGTCAGGAGTCAGGAGGAGATTGGAAAATTTCTTTGCCATCTCTTGAAATCCCAAAAAATGCACACTTTTTCCGGTATACCCTTCAAAACCCTTGCACTAATTTCTGTGTTTATCAGCCTCTAACCTTTGATATATCAAGGTTTTAGGTTTATTCAGCAAACCCTAAATAAGGATTTCTTCGTTTATACATAAAAATGGTGTTTTGTCAATAAAATTTAGATGCGTTTCCCCTGGGGAACAAAAAAGAATTTATTTAAAAACAGGAGCTTAAATTTATGTCAGTTATGTCAAATACTAAACCCCGTGATGTCCAAATATTGCCTATTGGTACTGATACAACAATCATCAGATCGCGCAGTTGGGCAAGGTTAAGATTTGAAATTGAATATGCTTTAGCTAAGGGAACAACAGCTAATTCTTTTATTATTCAAGGTGATAAAATCGCTTTAATTGATCCACCTGGGGAAACTTTTACGGAAATTTATTTAGAGGCTTTACAAAAAAGAATAGATATCAAAAATATTGATTATGTAATTCTTGGTCATGTCAATCCTAACCGGGCAGCAACATTAAAAATATTAACAGAAATTGCGCCTCAAATTACTTTTGTTTGTTCTAACCCAGGGGCGATAAATTTACGCACAGCTTTAGAAAATGAAGATTTACCGATTGTGGTAATGCGGGGTGATGAAACTTTAGATTTAGGTAAAGGACATCATTTACAATTTATTCCTACTCCTAACCCCCGTTACGCTGATGAACTTTGTACTTTCGATCCGCAAACAAATATCTTGTTTACTGATAAGTTATTTGGGGCGCACATTTGTGGTGATCAAGTATTTGATGAAGGTTGGGAAATCTTTAACGAAGATCGCCGTTATTATTTCGATTGTATTATGGCTCCCCATGCAAAACAAGTAGAAACAGCTTTGGATAAGTTGGCAGATTTGCCAGTGAGGTTGTATGCTACTGGTCATGGTCCCTTGGTAAGATATGCTTTACAGGAACTTACCCACTCTTACCGAGAATGGATCAAGCAACAAACTAACGCGGAAATGAGTGTAGCTTTGATCTATGCTTCTGCCTATGGAAATACTGCAACTTTAGCTAGTGCGATCGCTCGTGGTATTACTAAAGCAGGTGTTAGCGTAGAATCTATTAACTGCGAATTTGCTGATCCTGAAGAAATTAAAACGGCGATCGAAAAATCCGCTGGTTTTGTAATTGGTTCGCCCACTTTAGGCGGTCATGCACCCACACCCGTACAAACAGCTTTAGGTATTGTTTTATCAACTGCAACTAATAATAAATTAGCTGGTGTGTTTGGTTCTTTTGGCTGGAGTGGGGAAGCAGTTGATTTAATTGAAGGTAAACTGAAAGATGCAGGTTATCGTTTTGGTTTTGAAACCATCCGCGTTAAGTTCAAACCTAATGAAGTCACCTTACAAACCTGTGAGGAAGCGGGTACAGATTTTGCTCAAGCATTAAAACGCGCTGCTAAAAAAGCTGTAGTTGCTAGACAACCTGCAAGTAATGTTGAACAAGCAGTAGGGCGAATTGTTGGATCTTTGTGTGTCGTTACAGCAACTCAAGGCGAAGTAAAAACCGGAATGTTAGCATCTTGGGTTGCACAAGCCAGCTTTAGTCCTCCTGGGTTAACCATTGCAGTTGCTAAAGATCGGGCAATGGAAAACATGACTTATACAGGTAGTAACTTTGTTGTTAATATCTTAGCAGAGGGGCGAGAAATACGCAAACAATTTATGAAGGTTTACGCCCCTGGACAAGATAGATTTGCAGGTTTAGATATCTCTGAAGCTAATAATGGTGGCGTGATTTTAAATGGTGCTTTAGCTTACCTAGAATGTACGGTGAAGAACCGGATGGAAGTAGGCGATCATTGGTTAGTTTATGCCACAGTGGATGATGGCAAAGTGTTAAACCAAGATGGTGTGACTGCTGTGCATCATCGTAAATCAGCGAGTTATTATTAAGCACCCCATACATTAACCCCTCTAACATGAAATAGAGGGGTAATTTAGGCTATAAAGAGGCGTTTTCTGCTTCATTAGTAATCAACAACTCCATTCGGAGTCAGAGACTAGGAAGGAGAAAACTTAAACCTATTTCTGGTTGTCCCCAGGATCATTTTCAACAGATATCTGAAGCATTAACTTGAGGTTTTGGTTATTTCAAGTTCTATCCCTAACCAATTACTTAACTCATCAGCTAACCATTTTAATTCATATTCAGACTTGATGATATAGTCACCAACTTTTATTTCCAATTTTTCTACCCCTATCCAAATTTCCAACTTTGCGTTGACTAAAGAATTACCAACCTCACTATCTTTTATCAAATGTTGAGGTATATAAACTAAGTGATTAATGTTTTCTCTCGGTGCAGAGGTATGTTTAATTTTCAGTCCCCAAAGATAAAGACTATGGGATATTTGTTGCTGATTTATGCTAATTTTACATTCAAAAAATGAACTTAATATACCAGATATCATAGCTAAACCACTGAAAAAAAAAGGTGATAGACAGCAAGCTAAGAATATAGCATTTATTATTGTTCCCCAATCAAGAGGATTAGAAATAAAGGTATTAAACGCGCCAACGATAAACCACAAAATCACGGAATTCCAAAATATCATAAATGGAATTCCCAATAAACTAAGAGTTAATGTTAATCCATCAGCAGGAAGGGTAGTTTTTAAATATTCCTCATTTTTAATTAGTCGAATTTGACTACCTGCTGGTTTAGCAGTTGTTGAATTTGTAATATCAGTTTTTTCCGGTGTTTCTAAAGCTTGTAGTGCTGTTTTTGCAGATGTAAACCGCTTTGCTAAATCTGGTTCTATCATCTTTTTTAACCAGTTCGTTAAGCCCGGACTCAGATTTGCCACTTGTTCAAATTGAATGCGAAAATTCTTTTGTGGTAAATCTGCCGGTTGAGTACCTGTGATTAAATAAATTAAAGTTGCACCTAAGCTATAAAGGTCAGAAGCGGGAACTGTACGCCCCCCAAATTGTTCTTGTGGCATATAACCATAAGTTCCTACAATGGTTCTAGTACCTGTTTCTGAGGCTAAAACAGTTTGCACAGAACCAAAATCTACTAAATAAATTTTTCCCACACTATTCCCCGATCGCTCTCCTAATAAAATATTGCTAGGCTTAATATCACGGTGGATCACGGGTGGGTGTAACTCATGAAGATAAACCAATATCTCTAAAACTGCTTTAGCTATCTCTTGAACTTCATTTTCTGCAAATTTTCTCCCAGTTTGTAAGTATTGTTTTAGGGTTTTCGCTGGGATGTAAGTTTGTACTAGGGCAAATCCTTGATAATTTGATTCTTTTACTTCAAAATAGTCAAGATAGCGGGGTATAGAGGGATGGGATAAAGATTGTAAGGTTTCCGCCTCCCGTTCAAACAGTTTCAAATCATCCCATTCAAAGTCACTATTAAAAGCAAGTAACTTGACAATTACTAAGTTATTGTTTATGGTGTCACGAGCTAAAAAAGTCCTTCGGGCTGACTTTTTACCTAACTGCTGTTGAACTTCGTAGCGATCGCCCAATATTTCCCTATTCATCAGCATCACCTAGATCACTTAGAAAATTATGTTGTTAAACTTTCTCTATTTTATTTTTATTCCTGTTGACTGTCAGGATGTTTTAAAAGTTTTCGGTGAATAGTTTTACTAATTGTTACTACTTCCTACTTCCGCTGATGCAGCACTTCCCAGTGTCATCAGGTACAAAAACCCCATCCCCAACCCCCTCCCCGCAACCGATGAGGGCGCTATTATGTACTTTATAACACAGGAATCCGCTGTAATTTTTAAGTTTGAATTTAAACTTTGAATTTTAAACTTTGAATTTTAAACTTTGAATTTTAAACTTTGAATTTTTAATTGCTTATGCCTTCCCAACTTTGGCCTTATGTTACTCCTGGTATTCCCGATGACTTATTTGAGAACTTACCAGGTATACCCCTAACTCAGCGAGAATTAAGATTATTGTTAATTTCCCAACTACGATTAAAACCAGATTCGGTATTATGGGATATTGGTGCAGGAACAGGTACAATTCCTGTAGAGGTGGGGTTATTGTGTCCCCAAGGAAGAGTTATTGCGGTAGAACGAGATGAAGAAGTGGCTAATTTGATTAAACGTAACTGCCATCGCTTTAATGTGAAAAATGTCAAAGTAATTGAAGGCAGCGCCCCAGAATGTTTACATGATATACAACCCACCCCTGATCGTGTTTGTATAACAGGGGCAAAAGCTATCCAGGAAATTTTACAAGCTGTCTGGCTTTATTTGCCTTTATCCGGTCGAGTTGTCGCCACAGCTGCTAATCTAGAAAGTCTGTATGCTATTTCTCAAAGCTTTTCTCAGTTAAGAGCCAGAAATATCGAGGTTGTACAGTCTGCTGTTAACCGCTTAGAAACTCGCGGTTTTTCCCAAACCTTTGTCGCCGCTGATCCGATTTTTATTCTCAGTGGTGAAAAACTAGATTGAATCTATTCGGTTTTCGGTTTTGGATTCAATCCAAAATCCAAAATCTAAAATCTAAAATAGGGTTTGCTGAATAAACCTAAAACCTTGATATATCAAAGGTTAGAGGCTGATAAACACAGAAATTAGTGCAAGGGTTTTGAAGGGTATACCGGAAAAAGT